>NZ_JBFAHW010000023.1:0-119208 GCF_040654355.1 Streptomyces sp. NPDC050704
TTGCGGGGGGGGGCGCCCCCCCCCCCCCCCCCCCCACGCCACAGCCACCGTTCACCCTGCCGGGACAGCCGTCAGTGCGTCACCGTCGAGTAGTCGCTGTTGTTGTCGTCCGAGAGCCCCTCACTGCTGGTGGTTCCGGGGAGAACCGCTGAACGTCGGTTCTGCCGCAGCCGGTTGGACACGGCGCGCATCTGCTCGTCAAGGTCTGCGAGTGCTTGGCGCAGTTCGACGGCGCGGGTTTCCAGCGCGCCGGCCTCGGCCGCCAGGGAGACTACGGTGGCTGCGATGGAGGGTCGGTTCTCGGATGCCGGGGTCGTCATGTGTCCTCCGCCGGAAAAGGCCGATATGTCGAGGACCGGCCGGAGACGGGGTGGCCCCTGGAGACAGGGGCCACCCTCCTGCCGAAGGCTTACTGCTGCTGTGCGAGCCAGTCGGCGAACCTGGTCCCGGCGAGGTGCGCGTCCGGCCCCGGCAGGAGCGTGGTCTCCTGCAACTTGGCACCCGAGTACGTGGCATGCGGGTCCGTGACCACCGCGCGGGGGTCGTTCTTGGCGGCGAGCCCCTTGCGGACGAACTCGTCGATCGGGAACGCTTCGGGGCCCGCGACCTCCACCACACCCTTGACCGGGGCGCCGACCGCGGTACGGCCAACGGCCGCGGCCACGTCGTCGGAGACGATGGGCTGGATCTTCGCGGCGGGCAGACGCACGGTGTCGCCGTCGGTGGCCGTGTCGGCGATCCCCTTCGCGAACTCGAAGAACTGGGTGGCGTGGACGATGGAGTAGGGGATGCCGGACGCCTTGATCAGTTCTTCCTGCACCTGCTTGGCACGGAAGTACCCACTCTCCTGGAGCCGGTCGGTGCCGACCACGGAGAGCGCCACGTGATGGGTCACGCCGGCGTTCGCCTCCGCCTTCAGGAGGTTGGTGGTCGACGTGCGGAAGAACTCCATGACGGCGGCGTCCGCGAACGAGGGGGAGTTCGAGACGTCGACCACGACGGAGGCACCCTGCAGAACCTCGGCCAGGCCCTCACCCGTCAGTGTGTTGACGCCGGTGTTGGGCGCGGCCGGAACCGCCTCGTGGCCGTGCTCGTTGAGCTTGGCAACCAGCTTTGAGCCGATGAGTCCGGTTCCGCCGATGACTACGACCTTCATGATGTGGATCCTCTCGGAGTTTTCCCATGTGCAGCGGGCGTGGTGCGAAGAGCGGCTCGGCTGCACCGGCCAATTCTGTCTTCACCAGGAAAGACAGGACAGTGACTGCATTTGTGACACGGAAGCCGGATGGAGTCCGAAATTCCCTCGGCAAGGCCGGCAGGTGTCGATTTCCTCATGCCGAAACGCGAATTCGGCGGGTTACTCCACGAGCTTTCCAGCGGTCGAGACCTCTTCCATGAGAGGGGCGATCTCGTCCGGGACGGGGGCGATGCTCTCGTGGGTGATTCCCGTCGTCGGGGACCATACGAGATTGACCCGCAGCGCGGGATCCATGTCCGGGTGGTCGCTGCGGTTGTGGCAGCCGCGGGTCTCTCGGCGTTCGAGTGCCGCTTCGAGCGTGGCCCGGGCCGCGAGGGCGGCGGACTTGAGGTCGAAGGCGTGCGCGAGGTCCTGGAAGCCGGCGATGTCGGGATGGACGCCGACGGCCTCCATCCGCTTCTCGATCACACCGAGTTCGGCCAGCCCGGCGCGCAGTCCTTCTTCGTCGCGTACGACGCCCGCGTGCTCGGTCATGGTGTTGCGGATGGCGCGCTGCAGGGCACGGACGTTCTCCGGTCCGTCGGCCGTGAGCAGCTCGTCGATCTCGGCCCGGGCCTCGGCCACCGCCGACGCCGAGCGCGGCTGCGCGGTCAGTGACTCCGAGTAGGCGGCGGCCGCCTGCCCGGTGATGCGGCCGTAGACCAGCAGCTCGATGAGGCTGTTGCCGCCGAGCCGGTTGGCGCCGTGCAGGCCGCTCGCCGCCTCGCCGATGGCGTACAGACCGCGTACGTCGGTGCTGTGGTCCTCGGGCCTGACCCAGACCCCGCCCATCGAGTAGTGCGCGGTGGGCGCGATCGCGATCGGCTCGCGGGTGATGTCCAGCATCTGCAGGTCCAGCAGCGTCTGGTAGACCCGGGGCAGCCGGTTCATGATCGTCTGCCGGGGCAGGTGGGAGACGTCGAGCCATACCCCGCCGTTGGGCGTGCCGCGTCCTTCCTTGATCTCGGTGTAGGAGGCGAGGGCCACCCGGTCGCGGGTGGACAGTTCCATGCGCTCGGGGTCGTAGCGGGTCATGAACCGCTCGCCGTGGGCGTTGCGCAGGATGCCGCCCTCACCCCGTGCGGCCTCGCTGACGAGAGTGCCGGCCGCGTTCTCCGGCTCGATGATGCCCGAGGGGTGGAACTGGACCAACTCCGGGTCGCGCAGCCGTGCTCCGGCCTCGACGGCGAGCCGGAAGGAGTCGCCGGTGTTCTCGTCGCGCCGTGAGGACGTGCGCCGCCAGATGCGAGTATGGCCGCCCGCCGCGAGAATGACGGCGTCGGCGTGGATCACGTAGCGCTGTCCATCCGTGAGGTCGAAGCCGTACGCCCCGAACACGGCACCGTCGTGCACCAGGAGCCGGGTGATGTAGACGCTGTCGAGCATGGGGATCTTCAACTGGCTCGCCCGCCTGATGAGCGTGCGCTGGATCTCCAGGCCCGTGTAGTCACCGGCGAAGGCGGTGCGCCGGAACTTGTGCGCACCGAAGAAGCGCTGGGAGATACGGCCGTCCTCCTCCCTCGCGAAGGCCATGCCGTAGCGCTCCAGGTCGTCGATGCCCAGGGCGGCGCCCTGGGTGACGATCTCGGCGGTACGAGGATCGGCGAGCAGGTAACTCTCCTTGAGCGTGTCCGCGGCGTGCTGCTGCCAGCTGTCCTCGGGGTCCATGGTGGCCAGGGCCGCGTTGATACCCCCGGCGGCCAGAGCCGTATGGGCGTCCTCCTTGGGGCGCTTGCCGACGGCGAGGACGTCCATACCGGCCTCGGCCAGCTCGATCGCCGCCCGCAGGCCGGCCCCGCCCGTACCGATCACCAGCACCATGGTGGACAGACGTCGTTCGGTGATAGCCACGATTGCTCCGATCGCTTGGGTCGTCACCCAGTACGACCGGCCGATCCCGCTGTTTGTGACATCCGTCGGAGTGCGACGTTCGAGGCGTTGTCACAACATCACGGGCTCCCCGGTCATACGACCAGAAGCGCTCCAGGGAGCACCGCGCTGACCAGGCTCCCCACGCCTCCCCGCGTATGGCCTGGTCCGCCTCGCCGCGGGAGGGCGGTGCCGTGTACCGACCGGACGGTGGTACACGGCAGCCGCGGGGGTGGTGGCCGGGCGAAGACGCCCTGGCTAGGGAGCCAGCGTGATGGTCGTCGGGGTTCCCTCCCGGGCCATCCTCGCGTAGGGGCACAGCGAGGTGGCCTTCTCGATGAGGGGTGCGGCGATCTGCGGAGGGATATCCGGCCACTTGACCACCAGATCGACACGAAGCAAGTAGCCGCCGCCACCCGGATCCCGGCCCAATGCCACGGTCGCCTCGATGGAGATCACGGCCGGATCGAGTGCCGTTTGCCGCGCCACCAGGCTCAGGGCGCCGTGGAAGCTGGCTGCGAAGGCGGCGGCGAACGACTGCTCGGGATTGGTTCCCCGGCCGTCGCCACCGAGTTCGGCAGGCATGTGCAGGTCGAGGCCCAGGGCCCCGTCGGCCGACCGCGCCCGGCCCGAGGCTCGCCCGTGTCCGGCCACACCGCCACTGACGGTCACCGTCGTCGTGTAGATGGCGGAGAAGGACTCACCGTCGAAGCCCTCGTCGGTGGACAGTTCGGGCAACTTGATGTGCTCAGTCACCGCGTTACTCCAGCATCGTTGCAGATACGTCCTGGCAGAGACCCGACAGCACGTACGGAGCGGGCAGTGTGGCGGAGACGGCCGGGCCCGCCCGCCCCGTCAGAAGTCTTCCCTCGGCAGGCACAGCCATGCACTCCGCCGCAGGCAGCGCTGACTGTGCCGTCCATGACAATCGTCACGTTGTCTGTCCTTCTAGTCTTGGGAAACCGCAGGTTCCGATTGACTGGTTGACCGACAAGTCACTGTCTTGTGACACCCGGCCGGCCTCGCGTCGTTCCGGCCGGTTCGAGAGGTGCTCAGTTGTCCAGTGACGCCACATAGGGCGACAGCTTGGCCGGGTTCATCACCCACATGATCCGGTCGATCCCTTCCGCCGACGCGTCGACGGACAGCAGCGCCACAGCGCTTCCACCGGATCGGACGAGCACGGCCGGGCGGCCGTTGGCCTCGACCCAGCGGATGTCCGACTGCGGCCAGAATCGCGGCGCGAAGGCGACAAGGTACTTGGAGACGTGCGGACGTCCGATGACCGGGATCCGCGATGCGCCACGCATTCCTCCGCCGTCGGAGTAGCTGACGACGTCCGCTGCGAGGATGTCCTCGAGCGCCCTCAGATCGCCCGTCTGCGCCGCGGTGAGGAACGCTCCCAGCAGGCGCTGATGCTCAGTCCGGCTGACACGTTCCCTGCGTTCGGTGGCCAGGTGCTTGCGCGCACGGCTCACCAACTGGCGGGTGTTGGCCTCACTTGTTTCCAGGATGTCGGCGACCTGCCGGTAGGGGTAGTCGAACGCTTCCCTCAGGACGTAGGCGGCCCGTTCCACCGGGTTCAGCTTCTCCAGGAGGAGGAGAACCGCCAGCTCGACCGCCTCGGCCCGTTCCGCCCCCACTTGCGGGTCCAGGCTCGTGTTGATCGGCTCGGGAAGCCACGGTCCGACGTACGACTCCCGCCGTACCCTGGCGGACTGGGCCATGTTGATCGCGAGCCGGGTGGTCACGGTGGCCAGGAAGGCTGCCGGCTCGACGATGTCCGTGCGGTCGGCGTTCTGCCACCGCACCCACGCTTCCTGGAGGATGTCCTCGGCCTCCACGGCGCTGCCCAGCACGCGGTAGGCGATCCCGAAGAGCTGCGGACGCGCTGCGACGAAGTCCCTCGTCGCCTTCTCAAGAGAGTCGGCGTCATCCCCAGCGTGCATTTGTGTCCCTTCAGGCCCAGAGACCGCCCATGCTACAACCGGTACAGAAGGTGTGTGGCGGTAACCCTGGACAGCTCATACTCAGGTCCACGAACAGTGTCAGTCGTTGGCACTGGGAGATGAGGCAGTCGGAGGGGAAGGCGCGCTGCTTCTACCACTTCCTGCGAACAGTGTCGGCCTGTCACAGATCGCGTGGCCATCCGGTCCTAGTTGGCGAACACGCCGTGTCGCCGTGGACATGAGAGGTGGATCATGAAAGTCACGCGCCGCCGGAAGCCGGCCTCATCACCACGCTCTGGTTCCAGTGGGGACGGTTCGGCGGCTGGTCGCGGGCACGAGAGGCGTAGCACCGGGACGAGTGAGCAGGGGGCGCGCCCACTGTCGTCGAGCGGGCTGCCCGGGAGCGCGCCACCGTCGGGTCTGCGCGCCCTTCCCCGTCCCGTGGCCGTGGTGGTGGGCGCCGGTGGCGTACTCGGAGCGGCACATGTGGGCGTCGGGCACGCTCTGGAGCAACGGGGATTCATCCCGGACATGATCATCGGAACTTCGGTGGGCGCACTGAACGGGGCCATCGCGGCCGCGCATCCCGACCGGGCCGCGCCGTGGCTGGACCACGTGTGGACCGAGCTGCGTCGCCGTGACGTGTATCAGCTCGGCTACCTGTTCTCACGGGCCAGTATCTTCACCGACCGCGGTCTGCGCCGACTGATCGCCCGGGCCGGGCTGCCGTCGCGGATCGAGCAGTTGGCGGTGCCGTTCACCGCGGTGGCCATGGACCTGGCCACCGGCGCTCCGGCACTGCTCGACCACGGGGACCTGGAGTCCGCGCTGCTGGCCAGCGCGGCCATTCCCGGCATCCTGCCCCCGGTGGACCGTGGGGGCCGCACGTTCGTGGACGGCGGGGTGGTCGCCTATGTCCCGGTGCTGGCGGCCCAGCAGGCCGGGGCGGCCAGCGTGGTCGTGGTGGCGACCGGGCCGGAGAGTTCGCCGTTGCCCGTGACCGTCCCGCGCCGACGTGCGGGCGCGATCGCCGCCAGGGCCGGGCTGCTGCTGTTGCACCATCAGATCGAGCGCGACCTGCACGAGGTGGCCCGGCGCATCCCGACCGTCGTACTGCCGACCGGCACCGAGGTCTGGCCCGCCCCGTGGGACTTCGGCCATTCCCAGCGGCTGATCAGCACCGCGTCCCGGACGGCGGGGCGCTTCATCGACGGGCTGCGCGTCAGCGGGCCGGGCCTGTACCGGGTCGAGGAGGCTCCGACGACAGCGGCCGGTCCCACTGGGACACCGAACTCCACCGCACTGGGGGTTGGCTTGTGAGTACCATCGCGTTCCTCAACATCGGCATGCACGGCCATGTCAATCCGACGCTGCCGGTCGTGGCCGAGCTGGTCCGGCGCGGCCACTCCGTCACGTACTACACCTCGCCCGCGTTCCGTGCGGAGATCGAGGCCACCGGCGCGACCGTGTACGTCTACCCCGGGGGCGAACAGTCGATCCCCGATCCGCCGACGCCGCTCACGCTGATGGAGGCGCTCGCCCGCACCACCCTGCGCCTGCTGCCCGCTGTGCTCACCGACCTGCGCCGGGTCCGGCCCGACCTGATCGTCCACGACAGCGCCTGCCTGTGGGGCGCGGTCGCCGCCCGCGAACTCCAGGTGCCGGCGGCGTCGTCGTTCACCACGTTCGCCTTCAACCGGCATGTCCCCAGCCCCACCCGCGGTTCATGGGCCCTACTGGCCGCGGCGACGGCTCGGCCCCGCAGCCTCCGGAGCTATCTGCGGTCCCGCCGGCAGCTGCGCCGCCGCTTCGACACACGGGGGTTGCCCCTGCTCGACCTGGGGAACATCCGTCAGCCGCTCAACCTGGTGTACACCTCGCGGGAGTTCCAGCTCGCCGTCGATGACTTCGACCACTCGTACCGGTTCGTCGGCCCCAGCATCGGCGCCCGCCCCGACGACCCGTCGTTCCCGGCCGACCGGCTGCACGACCCGGTGCTGTACGCCTCGTTGGGTACGGTGTTCAACGCCGACCCCAAACTGCTGCGCAGTTTCGCCACCGCGCTCGCCCCACTGGGCGGCGCCGTGGTCGTCTCCACCGGACAGACCGATCCCGATGAGCTGGGCCCGTTGCCGGCCAACGTGCTCGCCCGCCGCTTCGTGCCCCAGCCGGAGGTACTGGCCCGCGCGGCGCTGTTCGTCACCCATGGCGGGATGAACAGCGTCAACGAGGCCATGTACGCCGGGGTTCCGATGCTGGTGGTCCCGCAGGGCGCCGACCAGCCGGTGGTGGCCGGGCGCGTCGTCGAGCTCGGCGCCGGCCTGTCGATCCGTACCCAGGACGTCGACAAGCGCTCCGTGCACGCCCTCGCCCGGCGCCTGCTGCACGACCCCCGGTTCCAGGCAGCCGCGACCACCCTGAAGGCCGCCCAGCACGAGGCGGGCGGATATCGGCGCGCCGCCGACGAACTCGAGCGGTATCCGCATCCGGCCGACCCCGTCGGTCAGCCGGCTCCCGTCGATCCGTCACAGCGAGGTTGAGCGATGTCCGCCGCCGTCGTCGCACTGCTGTTGCTCGCCGGAGTGTCGGAGGCCGCCGGACGCATCATGCCGCTGGCCGTGCGCCGGCCCGGCATGTCGCGGCCCTTTGTGGCCGGGTTGCTGCTGGCCGCCGGGCTTGTCGAGGCTGCGGTGCTCGCGCTGTGGCCGCTGACCGCCTGGACCCTGGCCGAACTGGTGCTGGCTCCTCCACCGCCAGGCGCCGAGTTGGTCTGGACACCGGGCCTGGTCGCCCCGCTGGTGTTCGCGGCCGTCCTCGCGTTCCCGTTGCTCGGGCCCTTCCTCCACCTGCTGCTCTTCGTGGGGGTCGGGGCCGGTCTGTCCGGCCCGCTCGCCACCGCGACCGGGATGGGCTGGTGGAGCGCCGCCGGTTGCGTGGCCCTCGCCGGGGCCGGGCTGGGAGTCGCCGTGGAGGCTGTGCGGCGACTGGTCGTGAGGATCAGTGAGACCGGGACACCGGAGGCGATCGCATGAACGACCTCCTGCTCTGGGCCGGCGCGTTGGGGCCGGCGCTGCTCGCCGAAGGTCTGCTGGCCCGCTACGAGGTGCTGGCCTACGGCGCGGGCTGGCGGACCCCCACCACCGAGCTTCCGCAGGGCGTGCCCTACGCCAGGGGCGCGGCCCCCGAGGGCCCCCCGGACGCCTACCTGGTCTACCTGGACGGCATCGGCAAACGCCGAGTCCGTGACAGTCGGGACGGCGGCCAGCTGGTCAAGGCCGTGCTCGCCGGAGCACCGGAACTGCGGGTACTGGGTCAGGTGCAGCCCTACTCGCCGCTTGCCGATCCGCTCGCCGACCGGCCGGTGTGGGCGTGGCTGCGCCGCCGCGTCGGGCTGCTGCTGTTCCTGCACAACGTCATGCAGACCTTCGTCGCCGCCGACCACCGCTACCGGCCTCTGTACAACCGGGCCGTCGGCTCCCAGATCGCCACCCAGCTCCGGCTCGCCGGGTACCAATCCGGCAGCGGTATCCCCGTGGTGCTGCTCAGCTACAGCGGCGGCGCGCAGGTCGCCACCGGCGCGGTCGACGAACTGCACACCCAACTGCATGCCCCGCTCCTGCTGATCATGTTCGGCGGGTTCCACAACGGCGCCAACGACCTCACCCATGCCGAGCACGTGCACCAACTCACCAGCGCGAACGACCGGATCGAACGGGTCGGCAGCTGGATCTTCCCGCAGCGCCGACGGCTGTTCCGCCGCAGCGGATGGAACCGGGCCGTCCGCGCCGGGAAGATCACCGTGCACCGGCTCGACCCGGCCACCCACGTCGGGCCGCGCAGCTACATCAGCCCGACGGCCCAACTGCCCGACGGCCGCAGTCACCTGGACCGCACCGCCGACACGGTCATCGCGCTCGTCCGCGCCCGCCGCAGTGCGCCCGCGGCGACAGAGGACCCGTTGCCGTGACGGCCTGATCGGCGACGGCCCAGACCTGCTGCCCGGCCCCAGGCGGTGCGGGGCGACGCTCGCTCGTCGCTCCGCACCGCACTCATGGTGGCCTTTCTGTCGTGGGTCATCGCTGTCTGAGTACGGCGGCAGTCGCTCGCCGAGAGCCCGCACATGCCGGGCAGCGGGAGCGGAGGACCAACCGTGCGTTGGCGGAGCTGTCCCCGCACGCGCGTCCGGAGCCGGTCGTGGAGCTCGGCAAGCCGGCCCGTCACCTGCCAATGGCGGTAAAGGCATGCATCCGCCGATACCGCGGGGAGTCCGCAGGCAGGTTGGCCCACTTCACGCCGTTGTCGGCCACATAGCGCACCGCGTCGAGCATCACACGGTGGGAATTGCCCTCCGGCCGCCCGCCCCTCCAGCCAGGCCGGAACAGGCAACAACGGCCGCAGCACCCGCCACTCCGCCTCTGTCACATCGGAGACATAGCTCGAAGTGCGCTCCGGCCCGTCCGCCGCGCTGCCGAACCTGTGCGCGAGGCAGTCACACGACGGCGGCAGCGAGTTGGGCCCCACGCACGCGAGCGCGAGAGACCGCGGCAACAGGGCCTCCTGGTACTCGGATGGGATCGCACCCCCGAACTACCAAGAAGCCCTGCTGCCATGCGCCGGCCATCACGCGATCACCCGATCAGGAACCCTGTTCGACCAGACCAGCCCCGTGATCGATAAGCGGATGGCGTCTCACAAACATTGGGGACCGTCAGTAGGCACGCCGTTGAATTCCCAGAAGGCATCCAAGGTCTTCGGTCCGACGATTCCGTCAACGGCAAGGCCGAAGCCAAAAGTGTTCAAGTAGCGCTGCAACGCCTTGATCGTGTAGCGTCCGACGATTCCATCGACGACCAAGCTGGTACCTCCATTGAAGCCACGCCTGTTGAACATCCGCTGCGCGGCCTTCCAGCTGTCCTTGCCCAGCAGCCCGTTGTGCTCATAGGTCGGGTAACCCATGCGGGTCAGAAAGCACTGCCAGTTCTTCGCCCGACCGACGGTCAGGCCGAGATTGTTCACCGCGAGGACGGAAACGTCCTGGGTGCTCGCCGCAGGCCTGGCGGTCGGCTCGGATGCCGCAGAGCTGACGGTCGCGCCCGCCAGACTTCCGGCGGCGAGTCCGATGATGGTGGCAGCGCTAACGAATGTCCTCGTCAAGGCAGGTCGCATTTGTTGTCCTCTTAACTGTCTCGCCGCTGCGGGGCGGGATAGGGAAATGACTTCTTCAAGGAGCGGCACATACCGCGCCCTTACTGCAGGTTTGTGTGGGCGGGCTGCACCCAGTTCCCGACGGTGCTGGCAAAGATCCGCATTCCGCGGGTCGGTCCGGGCCGGCCCCACACGAAGCCTTGCAGCGCTGCGG
The DNA here is from genome assembly GCF_040654355.1 of Streptomyces sp. NPDC050704. Classification (NCBI taxonomy): domain Bacteria; kingdom Bacillati; phylum Actinomycetota; class Actinomycetes; order Kitasatosporales; family Streptomycetaceae; genus Streptomyces; species Streptomyces sp. NPDC050704. The sequence goes on from NZ_JBFAHW010000023.1 coordinate 10,415, forward strand.
CCGGCAAGGGGTATTGCAACAGCCCGTGCCCCAAGTGACTGCGGCGCCGGGGCATCTTGCGCATGATCCCGGAGAAGACCGATGGCCAGGCTGCCCGCTCACTTCCCTTTCTCCGGCCCCGTCCATGGACCTGAGGGTCATCGCGGGTTGCGGACTGTGGCATCCGTGCAGGGAACTTCGTCAGTGGTGCACCGCCTCAAGGTCGCGCCGCTTCACGCGACCGCCATGGCCGGTGTCAGCCCCGTACGACGGGCACAGTAGCCCGGCCCGGTCGCCGAGTCTGCCGGTCGTTTGCCCCACAAGGAACGGCCGCCGCGCACACCGGAATACGGGCAAGGCGGCGGTCGAGACCGCCTCTGGTTTACCGTCGCGACTTTGTTGAGCTCGACTGCCGCTACCGCTGGGACCACGAAGAGCGGGGTCTGTGTGCACCGAGCACTCCACCGGGGCTTGTATACGAGATCAGCAGAGGTTCAAAGATGGGTTCTGAGGGAGTGAGGAGAGGAAGGTGCCGGCCGCGGGCACGCGCGAGCCGTCGGTGCCCCGGCCGGCAGAAGCTGTGCCCGGTGATGGTGGGCATCACCGGGTGGAGTCACCGGCGCGCGAGCCACCGGGCGACGGTTCCGTGGGCCAGGTGCGCGTCCGTCCGGGGGACCAGCGTCCGCTCCTCGAGCACCGCGCCGAAGAAGGGGGCGTGTACGTCGGTGACCCCGCTGGTGCCTTCGTGGCGGTGGCGGTGGATTCACCCCGCTCACTACATCTCTGACAGTGTTCGCGCTGCCGTTGTGACACTGCACGGCACTGCCCGGCACAGGCCGACGGGTACGGGGAGAGGACGGGGCGCGGTAGCGGTCACCCATGTCACAAATCCGCGGTGCATCCGGTCATCCCTGTGCACGTGGTGGAACCTACGGAAGGTGCAACACAGTGTCGGAGAACCAGACAGCACATGTCCATGAGACCGGCGAGCACACAGGGGCGAAAGGCTGGATGACCGCGGCCAAGATGCTGCAGGACGCCTCGCCGATCACCGTTCCCGAAGGTGCCTCGGCGATGACCGTGCACATCGAGTGGGAGCCCGGCGACCCGGGAACTCCTCCGCACCGCCACTCGGGTCCCGCCTTCGGGTACGTCATCGAAGGCGCGGTCCGCTTCGAGCTCGAGGGCGAGCCCGAGCGCGTCGTCAAGGCCGGCGGGACGTTCTGGGAACCGGGCGGCGACGTGATCCACTACCAGGACGGCAACGCGCTGACCGATGCGCGGACCGAGTTCGTGGTGACCATGATGTGTGCGCCTGGCAAGCCCATGCTCGAACTGGTCGACGAGGCGGAGCTGGTCGAGCGGGCCCACCTGCGCGCCCCTCGCCCCACCGTCTGACCTGCGACCTTGCCCGCACAGGCCGCCCGTTGCCCACGGAGCTCGTCCGCTCCGTGGGGAGGGCGCGACACGGCATGAGTGCCACTGACGTCGTGTACTGCATGCTGACGGCGCTGTTCGCGGCTGCGGCCGTCCACGGGCTGCGGCACGGCGTCCTGCCACGGAGCGCGGGATGGCGCGCCCGCGTCGACCATCTCCTGCACACCGCCATGGCTCTGGCCATGGCGGTGATGCCGTGGAGCTGGGGCCGGGCGCTGCCCGAGCTGCCGCAGACGGCCTTGTTCGCGGCCGCCGCGCTGTGGTTCCCCTTGACCGCGGTCCGTCGCTGTCGGGAGTCCCGACCGGCCGCGACCGCGAGGAGGCTGCCGTACGCGGCCGGCATGGCCGCGATGGCCTGGATGACCCACCCCATGGCGGGCTCGTCGCACGAGACGTTGGCCGAGGGGCTCCCGGCCGTGCACCACGCAGCCCATCTCGGTCACCCCGGAGCGGGATCGAGAGCCGGTGACGCGATCACCGTGGTGCTGGCGTTGTACCTGTTGGCGTGCGCGCTGTGGTCGCTGACCCGCGACATGCCCACGCTGCGCACGGCAGCGGACACAGTCGTCGACAGCGTGGACCCTTCCACCGTCGGGCAGCCGTACAGCCACTTCCGGGACGGATCGACCACCCTGGGAACGGTCGTCATGCTGCTGATGCCCCACTGAACCCGTCGACAGCCGGACCGCGCAGCAATGGGGGAGCGGAACACTCGGCAAACACGCGGCAGTCGGCTGCCGCGGCACATCTCTCACGAGGCGTGGACCTGTTGGCGCGCCGGTCAGCCACAGAGCGTCGAGCTGGACAACACGCTTGGGTGCGCCGGTGGGTCCGCCGCCGTCGACGACGTTCAGCAGACGGGGCCCGGGACCCGTGGCCCGGGGGATGAGATCCGCTCCCCGTACGTCCCGCGGCTCGTTCGTCATGTCAAGGAAGAGCACCAGTCGTCCAACACTTCGACGCCCTGCCGCGGGCCGAAGCCGAGGGGCCCGGCCCGGCTGAGCCACCTCCGGGAACCTGCCCCCGGGGGTGAAGTGCCACTTCATGGCCGCTCAGACGGACTCTGACAGTCGGTTACTCCACGAAGTACGAGTCGTGCCTGTCGAAGAACTCGGCGCGCTCCTCGTCCGTGGCATCGGCCAGTTGCGACACCTTCTCGAAGTACTCCTCACGCGGTGCGCCCGGGGTGAAGAGCAGCAGCATTTCGGCCGGGGCGTCGGAGTCGTTGCGGAAGGCGTGCAGCCCGCCCTGCGGCACGTGCAGGAAGTCGCCCTTCCGCGCATCGATCCACTGCGCGCCGTCGAAGAGGCGAACGGTGCCGTCGAGGATGTAGAAGGACTCCGAGATGGACTTGTGGAAGTGAGTCCTGGGGCCGCCTGCCTTCGCCCTCATCTCGACTCGATAGAGCCCGAACTCGCCTCGTGTGGTGGTCGTGGTCGCCAGGTAGTGAACGGCGTCCTTACCGGCCTCACCGACATCGGGTCCGGTGCTCGACGGGCGGAAATCAGCGCTGACCTCGCCGCCCTCTCCCCAATACACCTGTTCCGGGTACGACATGATTCCCATCCTTTACATACGGTGGTTTCGGCGGTCGTCGGCCGAACTTCCGGCGGAGTCAGATGAGTTCGAGTCCGCCGTCGACCGTGAGGACCTGACCGGTGACGTGCGTCCCGCGCGGATCGGCCATACGCAGGATCCAGTCCGCGACGTCGCCGGGATCGCCGAGCCGGCCCGCGGGAATGCGCTCGCGCTCGTAGGTGTACATCTCGTCGACGGTGTCAGCGGCAAGACCTGCCGCGGTCAGGACGTCCGTCTTGGTGGGGCCGGGGGCGACGGCGTTCACACGGATGCCCATCGGAGCCAGTTCGAGTGCCCAGCTGCGGGTGAGCTGCTCCATGGCGCTCTTGGTGGCCGCGTAATGCGCCCCACCGGCCAGGGGACGGTGGCCGTACGTGCTCGACACGTTGACGATGGACCCCGAGGACTTCCGCAGGTGGGGCAGGGCCGCGTGGGCCAGCAGACTCGGCGCCGTCACGTTGAGCTCGAACAGGTTGGTGATCACTGCACGATCCGTCTCCGCCAGGGGCATCACGGCGGTGACACCGGCGTTGTTCACCAGTAGGTCGAGTCGGCCCCACCGCTGCACGGCCGCGCCGACGACCGTTGCCGCGGCGCCCTCCGCGCAGATGTCGAGCGGCAGGATCTCGATGTTGGCGTGCGCGCGAGCCGTCTGCTCCAGCGCGTCCTTTCGACGCCCCACGCCGAGGACACGGGCCCCCGACTCGGCCAGGGCGACCGCCGTGGCATGGCCGATGCCCGATCCGGCTCCCGTGACGATCGCGACACGGTCCGAGAAGGGCAGGGCTGCAGAGCTGGGCATTGGGTTCCCTACTTCTTAGTTGCTGGTTCATTGTTCGATGTTCGTTGGACATCGAACAATTTAACAGATGTTGGCATGGCGCAAAGTTGACAGAACGAACACACCGTTGATCTGCGATCAGCGGCGCATGGCACAGTGGTTTCCGGCGCCGGAAGTCCGTCTCCCCGCCGGAGGCCGGGGGTGGCGCGGAGACGGACCGTATGCGTCCGGCCGGGCCGGGTGTCTCTCGTCAGCCGAACTGGCCGGGCTGGTAACTGCCGGCGGGCTGCTGGTTGATCACGTTGATGCGGTTGTAGGCGTTGATGACGGCGATGAGGGAGATGAGCGCGACGAGTTGGTCCTCGTCATAGTGCTTGCGGGCGTTCGCCCAGGCCTCGTCGGTGACGCCACCGGCCGCGTCGGCGATCCTGGTCCCCTGCTCCGCCAGCTCCAAGGCGGCCCGTTCGGCCTCGGTGAAGACCGTGGCCTCGCGCCAGGCGGCGACCAGGTTGAGCCGCAGCGAGGTCTCCCCGGCGGCGGTGGCGTCCTTGGTGTGCATGTCCGTGCAGAAGCCGCAGCCGTTGATCTGGCTGGCGCGGATCTTCACCAGCTCCTGTGTCGAGGCCGGCAGCACCGAGTCCGCTACGACCTTGCTCGCCGAGTTGATGTGCTTCAGGACCTTGCCCGCGAGGGGATTGCCGAAGTAGTTGAGGCGCGAATCCATGGCCTTCTCCTTGCCGAGTTGTGGATACGCACTACTGACCACGGAGCCGGGGGAGATGTGACACGAGGAGGGGAGCACGCCGACGTTGGCAGGTTCACACGGTGCGGTTTCCGGCCGTTGTGCTCCCGAGGCCGCGACGTTCGTCCGGTACCGGACAAGCGGTAATCTGGCCGCCATGCCGGACCACTCGTCATCACCCGCCCGCAGTGAGATCACCTTGCCGCGCGTACTGGGAGCGCTCAGTGACCCGACGCGGCTCGGTATCGTCCGGGTGCTGTCCGACGGCAACGAACGCGGATGGGGCGAACTACGTGCACCCATCGCCAAGTCCACCCTCAGCCATCACCTCAAGGTGCTGCGTGAGGCGGGTGTCACGCAGACCCGTCAGGAGGGCACCCGGTGCTTCGTGACGCTGCGCCGCGGAAGCCTCGACGCGCGGTTCCCCGGACTGCTGCCGGCTCTGCTGTCCGCGGCCGTCGCCGACCATGTCGGCGCACACGTGACCGAAGGTGACGAGGGGGAGTGACCGGACTGCCCACGTAGCGAGCGGAAGGGTCCAGAACACCGAAATCCCCGTCCCGCGGTTCGGCCGCCCGCCGCCGGCAGCCACCTGGCAGGTCACCGACCGGGTGGCGCCTCGCCTGATCCTTCTCTCCGTCGATGGTCTGGGCGGTCGGGCCCGTCACCGAGGACCGACACGAGCTGGAGACTCGCATAGCTCTCCGTGCCGGGTACCGCGGTGAAGACCAGGAGCCGCTGCGACTGGTCGGGGTCGACCAGCGTCTGGCAGTGCAGTTCCAGCAGCCCCACCCGCGGATGCTGGAAACGCTTCGGTGCGCAGTAGGGTCCGAGCACCGGGTGCTCGGACCACAGAGCCGCGAACTCGGGGCTGGCGGCCCGCAGTTCCTCGACGAGTTGCGCGGTGCGCGAGTCACTGCCGTCGCGTGCGTACGCGCCGTACAGATCCGCCGCCAGGAGGCGGCTGTGCTCGGCGTGGTCGCTCTCAGGGCGGACGAGCCGGGAAGCGGGATCGGTGAACCAGCGATAGTGCAGGCTGCGGGCCCATCCCGTGAAAGCCGTCTCGTCCCCCAGCAGCGCCACCGCCAACCGGGTCTGCTTCAGCGTCTCGCCCAGGTGGTTGACCACTTGCGCGGGAGTGTCCTGGAGCCGGTCGAGGATCCGCATGATCCCCGGGTTGATGTGGTCGCCTCGCCTGATCCTTCGGGGAGCGGCGTGACCCGCGAGCCGGAACAGGTGGTCTCGCTCCTCCAGGGACAGACGCAGGCCGCGAGCGATCGCGGCCAGCATCTGCTCCGACGGATTCGGTCCCCGCGGTTGCTCCAGCCTGCTGTAGTAGTCCACCGACATGTCGCACAGTGCGGCCACTTCCTCTCGGCGCAGGCCGTCGGTACGCCGACGACGGCCGCGGGGCAGTCCGGCGTCCTCCGGTTGCAGGGCCTCACGACGAGCCCTGAGGAAGGCCGCCAACGCGGCTCTGTCCGCTGTGTCCACTGTCCCGCTGTCCTGTTCGTTCGACGTTCGAAAGGGGTCCGACGGTGTGTTCGGCGGGGGCGCCGAGGGTGTCGTCTGCCTCAGACGGCGGCGAACTCGATTCCCGTGAGACGTTCCGAGACTTGCCAGAGCCGGGCCGCGGCCGCCTCGCTCCGGGCCGACTTGTAGATCGCCAGCTGAGTGGGGCTGCCGGTGAACTGTCCGAAACCGTCAGGGCCGTACAAGTGTCCGCCGCCTGCCTCGGGGCTGGTCGCCGCGTACAGGATCGGCTGCAGTCCCGCGTCGACGGAGTGCACGAGGAGCCCCCAGCGTGCGAGCCGCTTCATGATCGCTTCGTGGGGTGCGGTCCGGGCGCGGCCGAGGTTGGGTCCGGACGCGTAGAGATTGGTCAGTGTCGTGCCGGGATGCGCGGCGTTACTGACGATGCCCCACCCACCTGCCGTGCTGAGGCGGTCCAGCTCCAGTGCGAACAGGAGGTTGGCCAGCTTGGAGAGGCCGTAGGCGCGCACCGGCGAGTACCGCCGCTCACTCTGCAGATCGTCCCAGTCGATCTTGCCGCCGCGTGCGGCGCTGCTGGTCACGGTGGTCACCCGGGCCTGTCCGGCTCGCAGCAGCGGCATCAGGTGTCCGGTGAGCGCCACATGGCCGAGGTGGTTGGTTCCGAACTGCAGCTCGTACCCGTCCGTGGTCGTGTGCCGGGTGGCCGGCGCCATCACCCCCGCGTTGTTGATCAGGAGGTTGACGGGTCTGCCTTCCGACTTCAGTGTGTCGGAGAGGCTTTCGACCGATGCCAACGAGGCCAGGTCGAGGACGCGGGTGGAGACCCTCGCCGTCGGCTCGCTCGCTCGGATGCGGTCGAGAGCGGCGGCGCCTTTGGCCGCGTTGCGCACCGGCAGGACCAGTTCGGCGCCGGCCCGGGCGAGGCGTAGGGCCAGCCCCAGGCCGATGCCGTCGCTCGCCCCGGTCACCACGGCGAGTTTTCCTCGTACGTCAGTCACGGTCACTTCCTTCATCACAAGCTCCCTGCTGTGCGGTCCACCGCTCGGATCACCAGAGTCCCTACCTGCGGCGGCCTGATCCATGTGACGTCGAACCATGGATCCGCCCTGCATGGCAGAACCGATACGGGCCCTCCGCCGTGATGCGGGTCGGAGGCGTCCATACCTGAAAACACGGTGTGACAAGATGTTGTTCCCGCGATATTTTCGGTGTGCACGCTTCGCCCCATGCCGCCTGACGCGTTCTGGGATTTCTTACTGATGAAGGGCCTTGACCATGCCTGCAGTTCTGATCCATGGCGTCCCCGACACCCACCGTCTGTGGGACGGAGTCCGTCGGCAGCTGACTCGGAGTGACGTGGAGGCGTGGGATCTGCCCGGGTTCGGTGCGCCGCGGCCGGCCGGCTTCGGTTCCACCAAGGAGGAGTACGTCGACTGGCTCGTCGAGCGGCTGGAGAAAGTCGGCGAACCGGTGGACCTGGTCGGCCATGACTGGGGTTGCATTCTCACCGCTCGCGTCGCCTCCGTGCGCCCCGACCTGGTCCGCACCTGGGCCGGGGGCAACGGGCCGATCAGTTCCGAGTACGTCTGGCATCCGCTTGCCAAGATCTGGCAGGACCCGTTCGAGGGCGACCGTTTCATGGCCGAGCTGGAGACCACGTCCTTCGCTCGCGACCTGGTGACGGGCTTCGACGTGCCCGCCGGACCGGCCGAGGAGATGGCGGGCCGTGTGGACGGACCGATGAAGGACAGCGTCCTCAAGCTCTACCGTTCGGCCCTGACCGTGGGCGCGGAGTGGGAGCCCGCGCTGGCGAACGTGTCCGCGCCGTGTCTGGTGTTCTGGGGCGCGCTCGACCCGGCCTGCCAGATCGAGTTCGGCAGGAGGCTCGGTGCCGCCGTGCGGGCGTCCGAGGTCATCGAACTCGACTGCAACCACTGGACGGTGCTCCAGAGGCCGGCCGAGGTCGCCGCGGCCCTTGAGGCGCACTGGGGCGCGTACACGGGGAGTTGAAGCGAGAGGCGACCGCGCGGAGACCGGCGCCTGAGCGGTCCCGGCACTGGGCGGGTGCATCGTACGCACCCGCCCACCGTGCCCGTGTCGTCGGGGACTACTTCCGCGTCAGCGGTGTGACGGCGATCTGGTCGATCACCGGTGCGTACGGGGACCGCTGGTCGTACTGGTTGTAGGTGTCGCCGTTGAAGTCCGGCAGTTCCTCGGCCGTGAAGGTGATCCGGTTCGTGCCCTTCTTCAATGTGAGCGGGACGGTCAGGTCGCGGAAGTCGTTGTAGTGGAAGGTGGTCGGGAACAGGACCCGGTGTGCCGGGCCGCCGTTCACCGAGAGGTCGGCGTGCCGGGCGATCGGGTCGGGGTTGTAGTGGGTGGCGGGTGCCTGTTCGGCGTTGGAGTAGCGGATGGTCACCGCGTGCCGCCCGGACCTGGCGGCCATGACGTCGATGGTGAGGGCGTTGGCGGTGCCGTTGCCGATGTCCGTCACGGACTTGCCGTTGGTGGCGAAGGTGTACTGGTCGGTCGTCCTGGCGGCTCCGGAGACGCTGCCGTCCTCGGCCTGGTACACGGTGGGTACCAGGGTGCCTTCCGACGGCGACACCCGCAGCCGGTCGAGCACCAGTTGGCGGGCGGTGCCGGTGACGGTGATCTTGTTGATGCCGGCGGACAGGAACATCTTGACCGCTGCTGTACCCGGCTCGCCGCCGCCGACCTTCGGACGGTCGAGTTCCTCACCGTTGAGTGCCAGGCTAGCGCTGCCGCCGCCGAGATGGTCGACGGACACCGTCGATTCGCCGTCCGTGGGGGAGTAGACCCAGAAGGTCGCGGAGCCCTTCTTGGACAGGGCGACCGCACCCGGACCCGAGGCGGCGGGGTGGGTGTAGCCGGGCCGGGCGCCGGCGAGGGTGGCGTACTCGGCCTCGTAGATCGCCGGCTGGGTCACGTGTTCGTCGCGCAGGGCCAGGTCGATCTTGTCGATGATCGCGTCGCCCTTGGTGACGCCCAGGTCCGCGTCCTTCGCGGCGAGCGTGATCCGGTGCTTGCCCGCGGTGAGTTTCACCGTGGTGTCGGTGTGGCCCCAGACCACCCACTTGTAGCCGAGCGGCATCCGCAGTTCCTGCGGGTCCTTGCCGTCGACGCGCAGGAAGACGTTGGTGGGGCCCTGTTCCTTCACCCGGCCGTCCAGGTTGTAGGAGTTGGCGAAGACGCTCAGGTCGTACGTGCCGTCCTGCGGGACCTCCACGTCGAAGCCGAGCACTCCGTCGGAACCGGTGCGCAGCCCGCCGACGTTGTAGTTGCCGGACGTGGCGAACTTCCCGACGTCGGAGGGAGTGCCCTCGGGGCCGTTCTTGGAGTAACCGCCGCCGGTGTACGTGGCGTTCTCCGCCTCATAGCTCTTCCGCCAGCTCGTCGAGGGGGTGGCCGGCTTCCCGCCGTTTCCGCCCGGGGAGAGGATGACCTGGTAGGCGGACATCTCGTTCATGCCGGTCATCGGCAGCGTCACGGAGCCGTCCTCGCCGACCGTGACCTCCTGGTCGGCCAGCCGCAGCGGCTGTGCGGAGTCGCCGACCTGCCCGGTCCACGGGATCTCCTGCACGGTGGCGCGCACCGTCTTCCCGAACAGTTCGGGGTCGATGTTGTCGAAGACGATGTCCGCGTCGCCGCTCTTGCCGCCGAAGATGGCGCGGGACTGCTTCTTCTCCTTGTCGAGCGTGGCCACGCCCTGGAGGGTGTACTGCTGGTTCGGATGGGGAGCGGTCACCTGGACGGTGTGTCCTGACAGCTGGCCGTAGGCGTTGAACAGCCACCACTGGCCGTTGCCCTTGTTGGCCTCCACGGCCGAGTCGTTGAGGTTGCCGTCGATGTTCCAGTACGCCAGGTCGGCGTCGATCTTCGACTCCTCGATGGCGGAGACCCACTGGACGACCTGGCCGGGCACGGAGAGGTGGTAGTTGTGCCCGTACTCGTTGACGTTGATCGGCAGCGGGCCGATCCCGATCTCCTTCTCCCACTGCCGGTACTTCGCGACGCTTGTCCGCACCGCGGCGGGGCTGGACAGCTCGTGCCAGGTCATCACGTCCGGGACGACGTCATTGGCCTTGGCGTACTGCAGGAAGCCCTTGACCTGGTCGTAGAGGAGGGAGGTGTTCGGGCCCGCGATCCGCGCGTCCGGATCCAGCTCCCTGATGAGCTGGTAGGTCTCCTTCCACGCCGCGAAGTAGTCCTTCGGATCGGTGCGCCAGGAGACTCCGTTGTAGCTCCACTTCCCGGTGCCGAACATGTTCCCTTCGGGCTCGTTGAAGGGCACGTAGACGACGTGGTCCTGTTCGTTCTCGTCCATGGTCAGGACCTGCTTGACCTGCTTCTTGATCTTCTCCTGGAAGTCGGCGAGCCGCGCGGGGCCGTCCGCGCCCGGCCACTCGTACGGGAAGCCCCGGTAGATGTCGGTCATGTAGATGTAGACGTCCTTGCCGCCCGCCTTCACGAACGACGGGAGGATCTCCAGAGCGTCCGCGCCGGGGTGCTGCGGGCCGTCCTGCGCTTTGGTGGACACCGTGCGGACGTTCATACCCTCGATGAGGTTCCGGCTGGGAACTCCGTCGCCGTAGATCCCGTACAGCGTGCCGCTGGCGCCGCCGTGGAAGGGACCGGTGTCGGTGGCGAGATCGATGACGAGCCGTTCCGGCTCCGCGGCCTCGGCCGTGCCGATGGAGGGCATGGCAAACATGGTGGCGAGAACCGCCGCCGCGATGGCGGCGGCTCCCGTCGTTCTACCTCTTCGCACTGCGTTCTCCGTGTTCTCCGTGGGGGCTGACTGACCGGACTGGTTCCGGGTCGCTTCGGATGCGTGGCCTGCTGATGGCGGGGCAGCTCGAACGTCCTGGATGGGGAAGAGGCTTCCCGGGCCGCCGTGTCGCGACGTCGAACCGGTTCGAGCGAATGCCTGCGGCACAGGCGTGACTTCTGGCAGTGGGTGCGGTGACGCTTCGGTTTCCGGCCCTCGGGCATACCCAGCCGCCCCTTGCCGGAGGGAGAGATCCGGCACGCCGACGGTCTGCAGGCCGGTCCGGCACCCACATTCCAACCGGAGGGCGCCTACCGCCACGTGACGGGCGGGCCCCACGCGGTGTCCCGATGCATGGATGCTGCCTCGATCACCGCCTTGGACCTCAGTGTTCAGCGAACCGGTTCGAGGAAGCTAGCAGCGGCGAAACCGGCCAGCAATACCCCTGACACGGATCTCTCAGGTTTCGTCAGGGAGGCCGCGTGAGCGGTCTCTGGTTCGCCGCAGTCCGGATTTTCCCTGGTGAAGCGAGCTTTTTGCATAGCTCGGACAACCCCCGGGCGGGCCGCTCATGATTTCCGCACTGTTACGGGAAGTTCGGCGCGAGGCGTTGACACTCGTCCGGGTTGCTCCTACCTTCACTTCACGCGAACCGGTTCGACGATCGGTTGCCGGCCTCCTTGCCTCAGTACCAACTGGCGCGGGCGGTACGGAAGTACGATCCCTCTCATCTCAAGTCGTCGAACCGGTTCGCACAGCGAAGCAGAAACCAAGGAGTGCCCGTGAACATCGGTGAGATCGCCAAGCGGGCCGGTGTTTCCCGGAGCACCGTGTCCTATGCCCTGAGCGGCAAGCGCCCGGTGTCGGACGACACGAGGGAGAAGATCCAGCGGGTCATCGACGAGCTGGGCTACCAGCCCAACGCGAGTGCGCGGGCCCTGGCCAACGGCCGGACCAGCACCCTCGGTCTGGTCTTCCCGCCGGCCGGAAACCACTACACGGGGATGCAGCTGGACTTCATCGGCAGCGTCGTCGAAGCCGCGGCGACCTACGACTACGACGTGCTGCTCTCTCCGAGCGGAGCGGACAGCGACCGCTCGTTCCAGCGGCTGCTGGGCGAGCGCCGGGTCGACGGCGCGATCCTGATGGAGATCAGGTTGCAGGACGACCGGGTCGACCACCTCACCGCGGAGGGCTTCCCCGCCGTCGCCATCGGCCGTACCGCACATCCGGAGCGCGGCTGGTGGGTCGGCCTGGACCACACCGCACTGGTGGAGGCATGCGTCCACCACCTCGCCGACCTGGGCCACCGCACCGTCGCCTTCGTCAACCGGCCCGAGCAACTCCTGCGGGCCGGGTACGAGTCCGCCCACCGGGGCCTCGACGGATTCACCAAGGCCGCGGCGGAGCGCGGGCTCACCGTCCGTACGTACTGCTGCGGGGACGACGCCGCCTCGGGCCTGGCCTGTCTGGAGCGGATCCTGCACGACGAACCGGCCACCACGGGCCTGGTCACACTGAACGAGGCCGCGCTTGGCGGTCTCTACCGGGGGCTGGCCCAGGCCGGCCGCCATGTGCCGCGCGACTTCTCCGTCACCGGGGTCGTCGCCAGTCGGTGGGCGGAGACGGTGACCCCGCAGCTCACCGCGGCCGACGTACCGGCGGAGCAGATGGGCCGCCTCGCCGTCGAACTGCTCGTGGAGCGGCTCGACCACCCTGACGCACCCGCCCGGCACCACCTGCTCGCACCCCCCATCTCGCTGCGCGCCAGCACCGGTCCGGCAGGAGCCGTGCCGGACTCCGGTTCCGCCACGAACTCCTGACGTACCTTCCGCAACCCCCGTTCCCGCGGCTCCTCTTCCCCTTCCCCTAAGCACCTGCCCCTTCCCGACACCGGTCGGCCGTGCCGGATGCTCACAGGCCCCGGTCGGCACCTCAGCAGCCACCCCTCCCTGGCACACCCGTGCCCAAAACCAAGAGGTAAGCGCAATGAACCGATCCGCCAGACGGCGTCTCACCGCCGTGGCCCTGACCGTCGTCGCCGTCACCACCAGCGCCACCGCGTGCTCCTCCGGCGGAAGCGGCTCAGCCAACGAGGCCGCGGACAGCGGCACGTACACCGTCTGGGACCCGTACCCGCAGTTCGACAAGGGCTCGGCGTGGGCGAAGCTGCTGGACGACTGTGGCACCGAGGCCGGTGTGAAGATCAAGCGGACGGCCTTCGACACCAGCGACCTGACGAACAAGGCACTGCTGGCGGCGCAGCAGGACAACTCCGCGGACGTACTCATCGTGGACAACCCCGTCGTGTCGACACTCGCCGAGGCGGGGCTGCTCACCACGACCGACGAGAACAAGCTGGACACCTCGAAGGCGGACCCCAACCTGCTCGCCGCGGGCCAGACGGACGGCAAGACCTACGGCACCCCGATCGGCGCGAACACCCTGGCCCTCTACTACAACAAGGAGGTGCTGAAGAAGGCCGGGGTGGACATCGCCTCGGTCACGGACTGGAAGTCGCTGACCGCGGCACTGGAGAAGGTCAAGAAGGCGGGCAAGAAGGGCATCACCTTCTCGGCCATCGGGACCGAGGAGGGCAGCTTCCAGTTCCTGCCGTGGTTCTGGGGCTCGGGCGCGCAGCTGACCGACCTCGACTCGACCGGAGCCGTCTCGGCGCTGTCGCTGTGGAGCGACTGGCTGAAGAAGGGCTACGCCCCCAACTCGGTGATCAACAACACCCAGACCACCAGCTGGCAGGAGTTCGCGAGCGGCGACTACGCGTTCAGCGAGAACGGCACCTGGCAGCTCGCCAACGCGGAGAAGGCCGGCTTCGACTACGGCGTCATCCCCGTCCCCGCCGCCTCGGGAGGCAGCGCCGCGGCCCCGACGGGCGGCGAGTTCGTCACCATCCCGGTGCAGGGCGAAGCGGACCGCTACGCCACCTCGCAGAAACTCGTGTCCTGCCTGACCAGCGGCCAGAACCTCCTCGACACCGACACCACCCTGTCCTACGTCGCACCCACCGGCGAGGTCCAGGACAAGCAGGTGGCGGCCGACGCCAAGCTGAAGCCCTGGGTCGAGGCGGTCAAGGCGGCCAGGGGACGTACCAGTGACGACCTCGGCACCAAGTACCCCAAGATCTCCGAGCAGATGTGGAAGGCGGTCCAGTCCGCCCTCAGCGGGGCGCAGTCACCGAAGGACGCGCTCACCGCGGCACAGTCCGCCGTCAAGTAGGTCAGGTAACCGGACCCGAGGGCTTCTTGATGAACCGCACGACACACCCGCCGGACCGCCGGCCGGTGCGCGACCGGAACGGGGCGGCCACCGCCGCCCCGCCCCCGGCACGCGTGACGACCCGGCGCCGTCCCACGTCCCAGCAGTGGGCCGCCTGGGGATTCCTCACCCCGGTGGTCCTCTACCTCGGCCTCTTCTACGCCTACCCGCTCTACCGCAACATCGACCTGAGCCTGCGCAACTACACCGTCCGCTCCTTCGTCCAGGGCGACGCACCGTTCACAGGCCTGAAGAACTACCTGACCGTCTTCGACGACCCGACGTTCGCCCCCGCACTCCTGCACACCGTGGTGTTCACCACCGTGTCGCTGGTCTTCCAGTACGCCATCGGTCTGGCCCTCGCGGTCTTCTTCAGCCAGCACTTCCGCCTCTCCGCGATCCTGCGCGCGCTGTTCCTGGTGCCCTGGCTGCTGCCGCTGATCGTGTCGGCCTCCACCTGGTCGTGGATGCTCAACAGCGACTCCGGCATCGTCAACGCCGCCCTGAACGTGGTCGGTATCGGCCCGGTGAACTGGCTCACCTCGCCCTCGTGGTCGCTGACTTCGGTGATCCTCGCGAACATCTGGATCGGCGTCCCCTTCAACCTGGTCGTCCTCTACAGCGGTCTGCAGTCGATCCCCGCCAGCCTGTACGAGGCCGCGGCCCTCGACGGCGCGAACGCCTGGCAGCGGTTCTGGCGCATCACCTTCCCGCTGCTGCGCCCGGTGTCCGCCATCACCCTGCTGCTGGGGCTCGTCTACACACTCAAGGTCTTCGACATCATCTGGATCATGACCAAGGGTGGCCCGGCGGACGCGTCCACCACCTTCGCCACCTGGTCCTACCAACTCGGCTTCGGTAACCTGCTGCCCGCCTTCGGCCCGGGTGCGGCCGTCGGAAACCTGCTGGTCGTCGCGGCTCTGGTATTCGGACTGGTCTACATGAGGGTCCAGCGAAAGCAGGGACTGTCATGACAGGAACCGCCGTGAACCGACGCAGCCGTACGTGGTGGAAGACGGCCATCGGCCTGCTGCTGACCGCGGTCATGCTCTTCCCGGTCTACTGGATGCTGAACGTGTCCTTCACCCCCGACCAGGACATGCGCAAGAGCCCGCCGGACCTGTTCCCCGTCAACGCCACCCTGGACGGCTATCGAGCCGTCCTTGACCAGCAGTTGCCCTACCTCGGCACCAGCCTCGTCATCGGCCTGGGCACCGTCGTGCTGACCGTGGCACTGGCCGCGCCCGCCGGCTACGCGCTGGCCAAGCTGCGCCCGCGCGGCGGCGGAGTCCTCTCCTTCGTCCTGCTGGCCGCCCAGATGATCCCCGGAATCATCATGGCGATGGGCTTCTACGCCATCTACCTCAGCCTCGGCCTGCTCCAGTCCGTCCCCGGTCTGATCGTCGCCGACTCGACCCTGGCCGTCCCCTTCGCCGTACTCATCTTCACCGCCTTCATGTCCGGCATCCCCGGCGAACTGCTCCAGGCCGCGAAGACGGACGGCGCCGGACCCCTGCGCACCTTCTGGTCCATCGTCCTGCCGATGAGCCGCAACTCCGTCGTCACGGTGTCCCTGTTCGCGTTCCTGTGGTCCTGGTCCGACTTCATCTTCGCCAGCACCCTCGTCAACGGCGGCGCCCACGAGCCGATCACCCTCGGCATCTACCAGTACATCGGCAACAACAACCAGGAGTGGAACGCCATCATGGCCACCGCCGTCGTGGCCTCGCTCCCGGCCGCGGTCATCCTCGTACTCGCCCAGCGGTACGTCGCCGCCGGCGTGACCGCCGGAGCCGTCAAGGACTGACACCGGGCCCACCGACCGTACGAGGCCGTGCCGTCCGACCGCCCGTGGCTCCACCGCCGGTCCCGCCCGGCCGGACCGACCACCGTGCCGAAAAAGCCACTGCACAACAGCAGCCGAAGAAACGAGTAACGCTTCATGACCGCCGCCCGATCCGGCCCGGCCTTCTCCGTCCACGACATTCCGTTCAGCTTCCACGGGTCCTGGTTCGGTATCTCGCCCGTGCTCGCCGAGAAGACACGCGCCGACGACCTCCACCTCGTCTCGCACCAGAACGGCATGCACCCCGTCCTGTGCTTCGTCCCCAGGGACACGGCGACGGGCGACCGGGCAGAGACCCTCGTGGACGCGACACCCGGCCGGCTCAGCTGGACGGGCCCGAGCGGGCACATAGACCTCGCCTACGAGACACCGGACACCGTCCGCCTGCGCGGCGAGGGGCTGGACCTGCGCGTCACCGCGGCGGCGAAGGCCCTGACGCCGTTCAGCGGCAGCTACTTCTACCGTGACCCGGTGGACGGCGCGCACCTGTTCACCTCGTACGAGACCGGTCGCCGCTACCGGATCACCGTGCTGTCCGGCAGAGTGGCCGACTCATCCGGCACGCAGGCCCTGGGCAGTGCCGACCGCGGCCTCACGATCACCGCCGATGTCGATGCCGGTGGAGGTGCCGGTGCCGACGGAGCCTGGGAGGTCGCCGTCGAGGAACTCGACTCGGCGCGGCGGCCCTTCACCTCGTCGGCGACGTTCGACCAGGTCGTGAGGGCCGCGCAACGCTCATTCGCCGAGTTCGCCGACACGGTCGCCCCCTGGCGCTCGTCCGGCACCCCGGCCGCCGAACTCGCCGCCTACGTCGTGTGGTCCGCGACCGTGAACCCGGCGGGCCTGGTCACCCGGCCCGCGGTGCTGATGTCCAAGCACTGGATGGACAAGGTCTGGAGCTGGGACCACTGCTTCAACGCCCTTGCCCTGGCCCCCGGTTCACCTGATCTGGCGTGGGACCAGTTCTCGCTGCCCTTCGACCACCAGGACGACAGCGGGGCGCTGCCCGACTCGGTCACCCACTCCGAGATCCTCTACAACTTCGTCAAGCCGCCCATTCACGGCTGGACCCTGGGCCACCTGCGCAGACGGCTCCCCGAACCCCTCGGCCAGGCGGAACTCGCGGAGACCTACCGCAGGCTGGAACGCTGGACGGACTTCTGGCTCACCACCCGGCGAGCGCCCGGCGCCGCCCTGCCCCACTACCAGCACGGCAACGACAGCGGCTGGGACAACGCCACCACCTTCGACCCCGAGCGCGTGATCGTCACCGCCGACCTGGCGGCCTTCCTCATCCTCCAGCTGCGTGAACTCGCCGATCTGGCAACGGAATTGGGGAGACCCGACGATGCCCGGCGGTGGACGCGTACGGCTGACGCGACCCAGGCCGCGATGCTCGACCAGCTGTGGACCGGGGACCGTTTCGCCGCCCGTTCAGTCCACGGCCAGGAGTCCTGGACGAGTTCCAGCCTGCTCGACCTGATGCCGATCGCGCTGGGCGAACACCTGCCGGAAAGCGTCAGCAGCGTGCTGGCCGACCGTATCGAGTCCCACCTCACCCCGCACGGCCTGGCCACCGAGCTGCCCACCTCGCCCCACTACCGCTCCGACGGCTACTGGCGCGGCCCCATCTGGGCCCCGGCCACCGTCCTCATCGAGGACGGCCTGCGCCGCAGCGGCCACCACCGCCTCGCGGACGAGATCAGCGCCCGCTTCCGCACCCTGTGCGAGACCCACGGCTTCGCCGAGAACTTCGACGCCCTGACCGGCGCGGGTCTGCGCGACCGCGCCTACACCTGGACCGCCAGCAGCTACCTCCTCCTCGCCGAAGCCCACGAATTCCGCCGTACCGCACCCGCCGAGGCCGTCGGCGGCTGACAACGCCCTGGACGCGCCGCGCCCAAGGGCGCTCGCCGACCGCGAACGCGCTTCGGCCGAACGGATCCGCGGGGACCTGGATGTTCATGCCGCTTCATCAACCGCGTACCGTGGAGGCATCACGACCGGAGGTCACACACATGTCCGCGCAACCGCACGAGCCGACCCCGCAGACCGACTCGGACTCGGACTGGCCAGAACACGCCGACGGCCCGCAGACGCTCGCCGAGCTGCGAGCCGCCCTCGCGGTGATCAGCCCCGACGCGTTGACCGCCTTCAACGCCCGGCTCGACACCGCGACGTTCGGCGAGGACCAGGCTGAGATCATCGCCAAGGCCCGCCGCACCGTGGCGTTCGCGAACCGCGCCGAAGCGGAGAGTTCCGTGGCCTCCTCCCCGGACGAGACGGCCGGAGCGCAGTCGGCAGAGGATCTGTGGGCCCACCTCGACGTGCGGGACAGCGCCTCGTAACCCACTGACTCGTCAACCTTCCGCCCCGCCGGTACGAGGCGTTCGCCCGTCTCTCCGGCGCGGCCGGAATGCCGAACACGGCAGACCGGCTTCCGGCCGCCCGCGGAAACCGGCGAGGCTCCGGAGAAGATCCCTCATGAACGAGAACTTGCGCTTTGGCGTCTACCTGCCGCCGTTCGGCCCGTTCGGCGACCCCAACGTCCTCGTCGAGCTGGCGGTGCGAGCGGAGGCCGCCGGGTGGGACGGTGTGTTTCTGTGGGACCACGTGGTCACCGACGCGATGCCCATCGCCGATCCCTGGACCACGTTGGCGGCCGTCGCGCACGCCACCGAGAATCTGCTGCTCGGCCCGACGGTCACGCCACTGGCCCGGCGGCGGCCCTGGATGGTCGCCCGGCACGCGTCCACCGTCAGCAGGCTCTCCCGGGGACGGCTTGTCGTCGGCACCGGAGTGGGCGTCGACGAGTCCGGTGATTTCAGTGGCTTCGGAGAGCCGACGGACCTGGCGACCCGCTCGGCGATGCTGACCGAGGGGCTCGAACTGATGCGGGCGATGTGGGCAGGCAAGGCGATCCGGCACAGCGGCCCGCACTACCAGGTGGACCTGGCGGCCACGGAACCGGAGCCGCACCGCATTCCGGTCTGGATGGCCAGTTCCACCAACAACCCGCGGGTGATCAGCCGTGCCTCCGGCTGCGACGGCATCTTCCCGAACCCGGCCGACCACGAGCTGATCCCGGAGGAGGTCGCCGACATCCGCCGGCGGTTGCACCGCGCCGGCCTGCCTGCCGACCGGCCGTACGACATCGTCGTCCGCGGCAACGCGAGTCCCGCATGGCAGGAGGACAAGAACGTCGATCTCGGGGGACTCGCCCAGGCAGGCATGACCTGGTGGCTGGAGTCACTGATCCACTTCGACCCGCTGGAACTCTCGATGGCGGTCGTCGACGCCGGACCCCCTCGCATGTGAGCGCACCGGAACCGGGCCGACTCGCGCAGCCGCACCGGACGCCGACCGCACCGACGTGCATGAGACTGTGGTGAGTGAGCGCACCTCGTCGCCTGCCGGCCCCGGGCCGGCAGGCGCTGCCCCAGGAGGGACCAAGAGCATGATCATCTTTGGTAGCAAGGGATACCTGTACCAGCTCGCGATAGTGACGCTGCTGTGCGGCCACTGCGGCAATCCCGCCGCGCACACGCTCAAGAAGCGCGTCACGAAGTTCACGCTGTTCTTCGTTCCGCTGTTCCCGTTCTCGACGAAGTACGTGACCCAGTGCACCTTCTGCGGCGCGGAGCAGAAGGTGACCAAGGAGCAGGCCGAGCAGCTGCAGAAGCAGGGTGCGAGCGGCCACGGCGGCCAGCCGTACGGGCAGCCGCAGCAGCAGCCGTACCAGTCCTGAAGCGGCCCAGGGCCGGTGCGGTCGGCGGCACGACAGAAGCCGGGATCGTCCGGTTACTCCCCTGATGGTGCGGTCAGTGTGACGCCGAGGGCCACCGGTGTGCCGAAGTTCGGAGTGCCGTCGGCGTTCCAGGTGAACTTCTGCGCTCTGGTGGACCGGTTCATGTCGCAGCCACCGCCGGCCGAGTCGTTGGCGTGGTAGACCATCCAGTCCTCGGTCCCGTCCGGCGACTTGAAGAAGCCGTTGTGGCCGGGGCCGTACACACCGT
Organism: Streptomyces sp. NPDC050704; assembly: GCF_040654355.1. Lineage (NCBI taxonomy): Bacteria > Bacillati > Actinomycetota > Actinomycetes > Kitasatosporales > Streptomycetaceae > Streptomyces > Streptomyces sp. NPDC050704. The sequence continues at coordinate 30,353 of NZ_JBFAHW010000023.1, forward strand.
TGGCGTTGGACCGCTGGAAGACCGGGTTGGGGGACTTGACCCAGGACGAGGAGCTGAGCGCGTCGCCGCCGTTGTAGGTGAGCATCCCCAGCTTGTAGTCGGGTGTGGAGCAGTGGCTGGCGGAGTAGACGATGAACGTCTTCCCACCCCGCTGGAGGACCTCGGCGCCTTCGTTGACCGCGCCGCCGACCGTCTCCCAGCTGTAGGTCGGGGTGGACAGCACCCGGCGGGTGCCGCTCGCGGTCCACGGGTTGGACAGCGGGCGGATGAACATGGGCTGCGAGCCGTTGTAGAAGGTGCCGAGGAGGTAGAGCCGGCCGTTCAACTGGAGGATGCCCGGGTCCAGTTCCCAGGTGTTGTCCTGGGTCGGGTCGAGCAGGTCGGCCTTGAAGCTGTAGGGCCCCATCGGGTCCAGGCCGGCGCTTTCCAGCACATGGATCCGCTGGGTGCCCAGGTCGTACGGCTCCCGCCCGGCCGTGTAGTAGAAGTACCACCGCTTCCCGTTGGGTCCGTCGAGCAGGTGGAACTCCGGGGCCCACATCGTGCCGGCGCCGTTGGGCCGGGTCAGGTTGAAGATCACCTGGTCGGTGGCCGTGGCGAGTCCGGCGAGAGTGCTCGCCTTGCGCATGGTGATCGTCGAGTTCCAGGTGGTCGTGGCGAGGTAGTAGGAGCCGTCGTGGTACGTGAGCCAGGGATCGGGTCCGCGCTGGGAGAGCGGGTTGGTGAACGTGCGTGTGCCCGTGCCGTCGCCCGTGAAGCCGGGCAGCCGCCACACCCTGCCGTTCGCGGCGGCGCACGGGAGTTGCACCAGGCCGGTGTTCGAGGCCGACGAACCGCCGCTCGGCGTCACGCACTTGCCCGAGCCGGCGGAGACCAGGTTGAAGGTCTTGTCGGTTCCGGAGACCGGCACGGGAACGAGCCGCCACCGCTGGTTCGTTCCGTTGTGGCAGGGCCACTGGATGATCGTGGCGTTGTCCGCCGTGGACGCCCCGGAGACGTCGACGCACTGGCCGGACTGCGTGGTGATCGTGTACGTGTCGGCCGTCCCCGCGACCGGGGTGTAGCCGAAGTTCTGGTTCGCGCCGGAGCCGCAGGCGAAGGCGCGCAGCTGAGTTCCGTTGGTCGTCGAACTGCCGGGCAGGTCAAGGCAGTTGCCGCCGTTCTGGTTCACTCCCGTCGAGGCGAACGTGACGGCGGCGGTTGCGGGCGGCGCCACCAGGAGGGCGACCACCATGGCGAGCACGGCGGTGAGTACGGCCGTACATCTGGATCTGGTCACTGAGTCACATCCCTTCAGGGTCCGTACGCCTTGACTTCGAGAAGGCCCACGGAGCTGCTGCCGGTGCCGGTGAGCAGCACCCGTAGCCGGGTGGTGTTCGTGGGGGTGAAGGTGACGGTGTTGTACTGGTTCTTGGCCAGCGGGTAGGTGCCGGCGCCGGGCACGTCGACGTAGGCGCTGCCGTTCCAGTACTGGAGCTTCCATGAGGCGGGCATGTCGATGCCCTGGTCGTCGTCGAAGAAGTACACCTCGGCCTTGTCGAGGGTCTTGGCCGAGGGCCAGGTCAGCTCGGCCCACTGCTGGCCGGTCTCCGGCCAGGTGCCCCAGCGCGGGTTGACGGTGTCGTTGGACGACGGCGGGTCGATCCCGTCGTTGACCGCGGCGACGCTCTCCCAGGAGGACGTGTACGACGCGGACGCCGTCGCGGACGCGGCCAGGTTGGCCGGTGGCTGGACGCCGCCCCGGTTGTGGACCTTGACCTCGGTGAGGCCCGTTTTGGCCCCGGAGGTGTTGGTGGCCAGCACTCGGATGCGCTGGGCGCTGATCGCCGGGAACCGCACCAGGTTGTAGTTGGCCCGGGGCGCGTCCGGGGTCTTGGTCTGGGCTGGTGTGTTCACCCAGGAACTGCCGTTGTGGTACTGGATGGTGTACGCGGACGGGGCCCGGTAGGTGGTGCTCGCCGGGCGGCTGTCCTTGAAGTACAGGCGCACCTCGTTGAGCGTACGGGCGGTGCCGAAGTTCAGCTCGTACCAGTCCTGGCTGTTGGGGGAGCCGCCGGCGCCCCAGAACGGTTCGTTGGTGGGGTATCCGTTGACCGCTCCCGAGACGGTGCTGCCCGATCCGGTGTGGGAGGCGGACACGGTCGCGCCGGCGGCGAGGTTGGCCGGGGCGGCGGTCAGGTCGACGCCGGCCTTGGCGAGCATGTCGACCATCTGCGGGCTGTTCTGCTCGACCTGGTTGGGGGCCTTGAGCCCGGCGACGGCCGTCTTGTGGGTGACCGTGCCGTTCGTGGCGACGTCTCCGGTGGCCGGGTCCCAGGTGAAGGGCACCAGTGAGCTGACGGTGGCGGCCCGGCTGCCGTTGACGTAGATCGAGTAGCCCTCCGGGATACCGGGGTAGCGGACCACACCGTCGGCCGGATCGTCCCAGACGACGGACAGGTCGGCGCCCCGGTAGCGGAGGTTGTTGACGGTGAAGTGGCTCCAGCCGATGTCGATCGGTGAGAGCTCGACCTTGGCGTCGTTGCGTGGCCGCAGTCCCGCGACGTCCTCGATCACGGTCCAGTTGCTGCTGCCCAGGATGTTGTGGTGGATCCAGGAGCGGTAGTCGATCGAGCTGCCGTTCCAGTCGGCCCAGAACTCGTTGGCGTCGGGCCACTGGGTGTTGCCGCCGACGTACTGCGCCCAGGTGTTCCAGTAGAGCAGTTTCTTGTAGTCGGTCGCGTTCATCCAGGAGTTGGAGTAGTTGCGCAGCACCGAGGAGTAGAGCCGGAACTGCACGGTGGAGTTGATGGTGGAGAAGTTGTTGGAGCCCGGATTCCCGGCGTCGGCAGCCGCTTTCTTGTCGACCTGGTTGGCCGTGTAGAAGGGGAAGACGGGGTACTGGGCCGGGTCGTCGTACAGGCGCAGGGCCTGCTTGTAGGCCGCGGTGTCGGGGACGGCGCCGACCGAGAACGGGTAGTAGTTGTTGATCTCCTTCCAGGGCACCCATTCGTTGGTCGACTTCAACCGGTGTTCGAACAACTGCCGGTTGGGATTCCACAGCACGTTGACGATGGCGTCCTTGATCTGCGTCGCGAGCGTGCGCATCTCGGTGGCCTTGGCCGTGTTGCCGGTCGCCTCGTAGGCCTGCGCGGCGGCGAGCGCGCCGCTGTACTGGTAGGCGGACTCGGCGCGGTCCATGGTGCCGGGCTTCCAGTGGAAGGAGACGGCGTCGGCGTCGTTGCCGGTCAGGGCGCCCCAGTCGTACTCGATGAGCTTGTTGTTGTCGCGGTCGTAGTGGGCGAGCTGGCCCTTGACGTCGCCCTCCGCGTAGTGGGCCAGGCTGGCGGCGATCGCGGGCTGGCCGCCGTGGATCTGGTAGCTCTTCCACGCCGCCTCGGCGATGTACTGGGTGTAGCTGTTGGACCAGTTCTCCGGGTCACCGGGGTTGTCGAGGAAACGGCCGCCCTTGGAGGTCTGGCCGACGCTCAGCCAGTCCCCGTACGCGTAGGCCGGGTTGCGCAGGTACTTGAGGTCGTCGATGTGCATGGGCTGAGTGAGGGCGATCGCGTTGTTGTAGCCGAGGACGCCTTCGGTGGAGGTCGGGAACTGGAAGGTCTGCCCGGGGATGTTCGCGTCGAGGCTGTTGAAGCGCATCAGCCACCAGCGGTAGTAGATGTTCTTCTTGATCGCGCCTTCGGGTACGTCGATGTAGGGCACGTTCTGCGCCCACCACAGGTTGTAGGCCCTCACGTGGGTGGCGAACGCGGTCGCGTTGGAGTAGCCCGCGTAGGCGTTGTACTCGGTGAGGGATTCGGGGATCTCGTCGGTGACGAAGCCCATGACGACCTTGGTGGTCACTGTGGCTCCGGCCGCGATCGTCACGGACCGGGTGAGGCCGCCGCCGGAGGCGGTGAATCCGTCGCCGGTGAGCCGGGGGCGGACGGTGGTGAGGTTGTTGTAGGCGTTGACCTGCCCGGTCAGCTCGCTGCCGGTGCCCGTGGTGGCGTACGGGGAGGTCGCCCTCAACTGGAGTGTGGTGGGGCCGCTGCCGTTGTTCTTGATCGACAGGTTGGTCACGGCGACGTTGTTGTCGGTGATGAACTTGGTCTGGTTGACCGTGACAGAGCCGCTGGTGTGCACGCTCTTCCAGTGGCTGGGTGCCTGCCAGCGCTGGGAGACCTGTTCCGTGAAGGTGCCCGGGCTGATCGCGACGCTGTAGGCGTTGTTGTCGTTGATGCTCTCCCAGTAGGCGGCGTGGCCACCGAAGCCGAGCACCGCGGGATCGTGGGTCTTCATGAAGAGCGCACGGCCACGGCTCATCAGCCAGGGGCCGGCCGGGTCGTTGCCGGAGCGGGCCAGCAGCCGGTCCATCCAGAAGTCGGTCCCCGAACTCTCCGCGTCGTAGATGCTCCGCATCATGTCGCCGGTCGTGTGGGCGACGGGCGGGGCCGGGATCGCGGGGCCGGTGAAGGTGGGGAACCCGATGGTCTGCGCGGCGTGCGCCGGGGTCGCGGTGACGACGGAACAGACGATGAGCGCCAGTACGAGGAGCAGTCGCTTCACGACAGGGCCCGCCGTTCACGGATGCGGGAGGCGCTGTTGACCTCGGTGTCGGCCTCGCCGGCCCTTGGTGAGGCGAAGCGGCACGGGGCGTGGGTGACGTCCCTTCCGGGGGACGCCGTCCGTCGTCTTCTCATCGGGTGCTCCCTGTCCGGTTGACGGCACGCGCCTGCCCCCGGACGTGCGGGGCGACGGGGCATCGGCCGCCATCGCTTATGTTGTGCTCATGACATACAGCTGTGCACGTGGAAGCGCTGAAGAGCGAAAAGAGGGGACCTGTGAGGCGGAAGGTCCCGGCGTGCCCGGGAGGTTCTGAAACGACCTGAAAGGTTTTCGCAACGTAGATCTGTGCTCTGGAAGTGTCAAGGGGGATGGGTGCGACCCGACGCGACGCGGTCCGCCCCGACGCTCAGGACAGGGCTGCCGTGGACCCCCTGATCACCACCCGGCAGGGCAGGGTCTCCACGCCCGCCCGCCGCGTCCCGGAGATCGCGCTGAACAGGGCGTGCGCGGCGGCCCGCCCGACCTGTTCGAGGTTCATGTCGACGCTGGTCAGCGGCGGGCGGGAGGCGGAGGTCAGTACCCGCCAGTTGTCGAAGCCCATGACGGCCACGTCCTCCGGCACCCGGTGGCCGCGCTCGCGCAGTACGTCCATGACACCGCGGGCGATCTGGTCGCTGCCGCACAGAACGGCGTCGACGTCCGGGTGCCGGTCGAGCAGCATCGCGGTGGCCGCCCGTCCCCAGCCCTCCGACCAGACCCCGAACCGCGGTTCGCCGACCAGGGCGAGGCCGGCGTCGGCGAGCGCGGCCCGGGCGCCCTCGGCCCGCTCCCGCGCCGCCAGGTATCCGGGGTCGCCGGTGATGTGCGCGATCCGGGTACGGCCGCAGGCGAGCAGGTGGTCCACCGCGATCCGGCCGGCGCCCACGCTGTCGGGGACGATGGACAGATCCGCCGGGTCCTCCGACGGCGCGTACGCGTAGACGACGGGCACGGGCAACTCGCGGCCCAGGGACGGCCGCGGGTCGGTCCGGCTGCCCACCACGATGAGGCCGTCGACCCGGCGGCCGAGCAGCGCGCGGACGTGGTGCTGCTCGCGGATCGCGTCGCCGCGGGCGTCGCAGAGGAACACCGCGACCGCACCCGCTCCGAACGCGTCCTCGGCTCCCATCAGGATCGGGATGCTGAACCGGCCCTCCAGGTCGCTGGTGAGCAGACCGACGGTGCCCGTGCGCCCGGCGAGCAGGCCGCGGGCCACCTGGTTGGGGCGGAACGACAGCCGCTCGGCCGCGTCGATCACGCGCTGCCGGGTCTCGGCGCGCACCTGGCTGCGGCCGTTGAGGGCCTTGGAGGCGGTGGCGATGGACACGCCGGCCAGCCGGGCGACGTCGCTGAGCGTGGCGGGCCCCGAACGAGCGGGGTCGGTGGCCTGTGCCATGGAGGTTCTCCTGTCTCGCGTCGCGTGCCGAGGCCGTCGAGGGTGACACGTCGCGCGTAAAACCGTACGTGAGAGGTTTCGGTCGGAGAGGTGCGCCATCGGTTTCCCTGGGTTTCGGCAAGCCTTCAGCAACCAGGCTGGGCAAGGGGATTGACGCGAAAACAGCCGGGTCCTAGCTTACAGAAAGCCTTTTCGGTTCATTTCTGCACCAGAGCTCGTCTTAGCAGTTCGTCGCAGAGGGGGGATCGTCGTGGGGAGTACGACCGGACCACGTGGACACATCCGCAGGCTCGCCACCGGTGCCATCGCGCTCCTTGCCGCCGCGAGCCTGGTCACGGCCTGCGGGTCGGGAGACGGCGGTTCGGACGGCAAGGAAGACGGCGCGGCGGCCGGCGCCAACGGCGTCGACGACGGTGCCACGCTGACGATGTGGACGCGGGCGGCGACCCGCCCGCAGAGCGAGGCCCTGGTCAAGGCGTACAACGCGAGCCACGAGAACAAGATCGAGCTGACCGTCATACCCACCGACGACTACCAGGCCAAGGTCGGTGCGGCTGCCGGCGCCCGGGACCTTCCCGACCTGTTCGCCTCCGACGTGGTGTTCGTCCCCAACTACACCTCCAGCGGGCTCTTCGCCGACATCACCGAACGCGTCGACGCCCTGCCCTTCGCCGAGGACCTCGCCCAGTCGCACATCAAGGCCGGTACGTACGAGGACAAGAAGTACGTGGTGCCGCACACCCTCGACCTGTCGGTGCTCTTCTACAACAAGGAGCTCTACCGACGAGCGCAGCTCGACCCCGAGAAGCCGCCCGCCACACTGGTGGAGTGGGACCGTCAGGCACGGGCCGTGGACGCCCTCGGCGGCGGCGTCAACGGCACCTTCTTCGGCGGCAACTGCGGCGGCTGCGGCGTCTTCACCTGGTGGCCCTCCATCTGGGCCGCGGGCGAAGAGGTGCTGAACGAGGAGGGAACGGCGGCAACGCTCTCCTCCGACACCGCGAAGAAGGTCTACGACACCTACCGCGGCTGGGTCGAGGACGACATCGTGGCCCCGGGCGCACGCGACGAGACGGGCACGACCTGGACCGGCGTCTTCCCGAAGGGAAAGGTCGGCGTCATGCCGATGCCTTCGACCACCCTCGGTCTTATGCCCAAGGACCTCGACCTCGGTGTCGCGCCCATCCCGGGCCCCGACGGCGGCAAGTCCACCTTCGTCGGCGGTGACGCCATCGGCATCTCGGCCACCAGCAAGTCGGCCGACCAGGCCTGGAACTTCCTCGCCTGGTCACTGGGCGACAAGGCACAGGTCGACGTGGTCGCCGCCAACAAGGACGTGGTGGCGCGCACCGACCTCGCGTCCAACAAGCACTCCAAGGCGGACCCGCGGCTGGTGACGATCAACGAACTGGTGGCCGAGGGCCGGACCCCGTACGCGCTGAAGTTCGGCCAGACCTTCAACGACCCCAACGGGCCCTGGCTGACCCTGATGCGCGACGCCGTCTTCGGCAAGGCGTCCTCCGTCGACAAGGACAACGACGCGGTCAGCGCGTCACTTGCCGACTGAACGGCACCCGGCGCACACGTCACCCCTCCGCATCAACCCTCCGCATCACCCCTCCCACGTCACACGGCAGAGGAGAGCCATGCAGGTGAAGGCGGCCGACCCGGCGGCGGCCGAACCCCGGACCCGGCCGGAACGCCGGGTCCGTCCGTCCCGCGCCACCCCACCCCGGTGGCGGTCCCGCAAGGTGAAGGGTCTTGCCTACGCGGCCCCCACCGCCGTGTTCGTCGCGGTCTTCTTCCTGCTGCCGCTGCTGCTCGTCGGGCAGATGTCCCTCAGCGACTGGCCGCTCCTCGCGGGAGACCGGGGTGTCAACGCTCCCGAGAACTACACCGACGCCACCGACAGCACCCTGTTCTGGCCCGCGGTCCGCTTCACCCTCCTCTACACCGTGATCGTCACGGTCGTCCTCCTCGGTCTGGCGCTCCTCCTGGCCCTGCTGGTGCAGGAGTTCCGACCCGGCGCGGGCTTCTTCCGCACGGTGTACTTCCTGCCCAGCGCCCTGGGGCTGGCCTCCGCGTCCCTGCTGTTCTGGGGCCTGTACAGCCCCACCACCGGCCCGCTCAGCAGCATCCTGGAAAGCCTCGGCCTCGTCGACGACCCGGTGTCCTTCCTCGGCACACCGACCTCCGCCCTGCTGTCGACGGTCTTCCTCATCGTCTGGAAGTTCGCCGGCTTCTACATGCTGATCCTCCTCGTGGGCCTCCAGCGCATCCCCCAGGAGGTGTTCGAGGCGGCCCGCATGGACGGCGCGAGCCGCGGCCAGATCTTCCGCTCCATCACGCTGCCGCTGCTGCGCCCGTCCCTCGCCCTGACCCTGCTGCTGTGCGTGACCGGATCGCTCCTCGCCTTCGACCAGTTCTTCATCCTCACCAAGGGCGGACCGGACAACAGCACCGTCACCATCGTCCAGTTGATCTACCGGGAGGCCTTCCAGCGGCTGAACCTGGGCACCGCGGCGGCCCTGTCGATCATCGTGCTGGCCGTGCTGCTCCTCCTCAACGTCCTGCAGTTCCGCGGTCTGCGCCGCGCCGACGAGTCATGAGCCGCAGCTCATGAGAAGGGACACCACGGTGCTGACCCGCGCCCTCGGCCGGACGCCCTACTACGTCGTCGCCGGCGGGCTGGCCGTCATCTTCCTCTTCCCGCTGGTGTGGAACGCCTGGGCCTCCGTCAGCGGACAGCCCGGCACCGCGCAGGAATCCGGCTACGGCCTGGGCAACTACCGGACCCTGCTCGACTACGACGCGGGCCTGTGGCGGTACCTCCTCAACAGCACCGTCGTCTCGGCGCTGACCGTCGCCCTGACCCTCGGGGTGTCGCTGCTGGGCGGCTACGCCTTCGCCCGCTTCGAGTTCCCGGGCAAGAACCTGCTGTTCCTGCTGACCCTGGCCATCCTCATGGTCCCGTACGCCACCCTCCTCATCCCCCTCTACGTCCTGCTCGGCAGACTCCACCTGCAGAACTCGCTGATCGGGCTGAGCCTGGTACTGGCCATGTTCCAACTGCCGTTCGCCACCTTCATGATGCGGATCTCCTTCGAGGCGGTGCCCCGCGAACTGGAGGAGTCGGCGCTCGTCGACGGCTGCGGCACGGCGGGCGCGCTGCGCCGCGTCCTCCTGCCGGCCGTGCGACCGGGACTGATCACCGTCGGGCTGTTCGCGTTCCTCGCGGCCTGGAACGACTTCATCGCACCGCTGATCCTCATCTCCGACAGCGAGAAGGCCCCGCTGCCGCTGGCCGTCGCGAACCTGCGGCAACAGAGCATGGGCGCCGTCGACTACGGCGCCACCGAGGCGGGTGTGGTGGTCCTCGCCGTCCCCTGCCTGCTCCTCTTCCTGTTGCTGCAACGGCACTACATACGAGGCTTCATGTCCGGCGCGCTCAAGGGCTGAGCCTCGAACGACCGGGACGGACAAGCGAAGGGACGAACCGAAGGCATGAAGTGGTGAAGGAGAACACAGCGCGGTCACACGTCCTGCCGGTGGCGCCGACCCGCGGCCGGCTGCGACCGCTCGGTCTCGACGAGGTCAGGATCACCGGGGGTTTCTGGGCCCGGCGCCGTCACGTCAACGCGACCGCCACCCTGGGACACTGCCGCGACTGGATGGAACGCGTCGGCTGGACCGGCAACTTCCGGGCCGCCGCCGAGGGCCGGATCCACCGGGACCGGCGCGGCCGGGAGTTCGCCGACTCCGAGCTCTACAAGCTCCTCGAAGCCATGGCCTGGGAGGCCGCCAACGGCCACGACACCCGACTCGACGCGGACATCGCCGCGCTCACCGACGCCGTCGCACCCGCCCAGCAACCGGACGGCTACCTGAACACCGCCTTCGGCCGCCCCGGACAGCAGCCCCGCTACAGCGACCTCGAATGGGGCCACGAGCTCTACTGCCTCGGGTTCCTCATCCAGGCCGGCGTGGCCCAGACCCGGGCCCGGGGCGAGGGCGAACTGGCGAAGATCGCCCGGCGGGCCGCCGACCATGTCTGCGCCACCTTCGGCCCCGGCGGCATCGAGAGCGTCTGCGGCCACCCGCAGATCGAGACGGCCCTGGTGGAGCTGGCCAGACTGACGGGGGAGCAGCGCTACCTCGACCAGGCCGCCCTCTTCGTCGACCGCCGCGGCCACCGCACCCTCGCCGACACCGAGTTCGGCCGCGCCTACTACCAGGACGACCTGCCCGTACGGGAGGCCACGGTGCTGCGCGGCCATGCCGTCCGCGCCCTCTACCTCGCGGCCGGCGCCGTCGACGTGGCCGTGGAGACCGGGGACGACGCACTGCTCGCCGCGGTCGTACGACAGTGGGAGGCCACGGTCGCGCGGCGCACCTATGTGACCGGCGGGATGGGCTCGCACCACCGGGACGAGTCCTTCGGCGACGACTTCGTCCTCCCGCCGGACCGCGCCTACTCGGAGAGCTGCGCCGGCGTCGCCTCCGTGCTGCTCGGCTGGCGGTTGCTGCTGGCCACCGGCGAGCCGCGCTACGCCGACCTCGCCGAGCGGACCCTGTTCAACGTGGTCGCCACCTGCCCGGCGGAGGACGGCCGGGCCTTCTTCTACGCCAACACCCTGCACCGGCGCCACCGGGGCGCCGTGCCCGCCGCGGACGCCGTGAGCCCGCGTGCCGAGTCGGGTCTGCGCGCGCCCTGGTTCGCGGTGTCCTGCTGTCCGACCAACGTGGCACGGACGCTGGCCCAGCTGCCCGCCTACCTGGCCACGGCGGACGACCACGGACTGCAGCTGCACCAGTACGCGGACGCGGAGATCGCCACGTCCCTCGCCGACGGTCACGGCGTCGCGCTGCGGGTCCGTACCGACTACCCGTCCGGCGGGACGGTGACCGTACGGATCGGCAGGTCTCCGGACCGCCCCTGGACCCTCTCGCTGCGCGTGCCCGGGTGGACGGCGGGCGCGACCGCGTGGCTGGTCGACCCGGACGGGGTACGCCGTGCGGTCGCCCCGGGCACGGCCGAGGTCACCCGCGTCTTCCGGCCCGGTGACGAGATACGGCTCGAACTGCCCGTGGCCCCGCGCTGGGTCCGAGCCGACCCGCGCATCGACGCGGTACGCGGCACGGCGGCCGTCCAACGCGGGCCACTGGTGTACTGCGCCGAGTCCGTGGACCTGCCGGGCGGACACGAGGTCGACGCGATACGAGTGGATCCGTCCGCCGAGCCGGCCGACGGACCGGACGGCGCGGGCGGCACCGTCGTCGTCGCCGGCGAACTCGCCACGCACGCCGAGGACAGCGACGCCGGCTGGCCGTACCGGCCGCTCGGCCGTCCCGCCGCGACGTCCGCCGACCGCGCGGGGATCGTCCTGGTGCCCTATCACTCGTGGGCCAACCGCGGGCCGTCGACGATGCGGGTGTGGCTGCCCACCGGAGAACCGGACCGTCCCGGAGAACCAGACCGCCCCGCAGAGTCGGACAGCACCGTCGCAGGAGGGTAGCCGTGCACAGACCGGGAAGGCGCCACCACCGAAGAAGCCTGGCCCTGCCCTGGTCGGAGCAACCGTGATTCCCTCCCCGTCGTGACGCCGTGGTTCCGTCCTGCCGTTCTCCCGCCCGTGCCCACCGACAACTCACGATCGGAGTCCGAGCATGTCCCAACCCCCCACTCGTCGCCGCCTGTTGAGGCTCGCAGCCGGATCAGCGGCCGCCGTTCCACTCGTACAGGCGGTCACGCCGGCGCACGCCGCCCCCACCGGAGCGGCCCTGTCGGCGGCGCCCGCCCAGGCCACTGTGGCTCCGATACCCCTGCCACCCACCTGGGCCGTACAACCCTTTCCCCTCGACCAAGTGACGCTCGGCGACGGCGTCTTCCGCCGCAAGCGCGACCTGATGCTCGACTACGCCAGGTCCTATCCGGCCGACCGGATCCTGGCCGTCTTCCGGGCCAATGCCGGGCTCGACACCCGCGGCGCCCGGCCGCCCGGCGGCTGGGAGACCGCCGACGGCAACCTGCGCGGCCACTACGGCGGGCACTTCCTCACCCTCGTGGCCCAGGCGTACGCGGACACCCGGGAGGCCGCGCTCAAGACCAAGCTCGACTACCTGGTGGGCGCGCTCGGCGAGTGCCAGCAGGCCCTGGCGGAGCACGGCTCGCCGAGACCCAGCCATCCCGGCTACCTCGCGGCGTACCCGGAGACGCAGTTCATCCTGCTGGAGAGCTACACGACGTACCCCACCATCTGGGCGCCGTACTACACCTGCCACAAGATCCTGCGTGGTCTTCTCGACGCGCACACCCTGGCCGGGAACGCGCAGGCCCTGACGATCGCCTCGAAGCTGGGCGACTGGGTGCACAGCCGGCTCGGCCGCCTGCCGAAAGCACAGCTGGAGCGCATGTGGTCGATCTACATCGCCGGTGAGTACGGCGGGATGAACGAGGTGATGGCCGACCTGTACGCCCTCACCGGCCGGCAGGAGCACCTTGCCGCCGCCCGCTGCTTCGACAACACCGCGCTGCTGGACGCCTGCGCCGAGGACCGAGACATCCTGGAGGGCAGGCACGCCAACCAGCACATCCCGCAGTTCACCGGCTATCTGCGGCTGTTCGACCACACGGGGGAAGACGAATACGCCGCCGCGGCCCGCAACTTCTGGGGCATGGTCGCGGGCCCCCGGATGTACAGCCTGGGCGGCACGGGCCAGGGCGAGATGTTCCGCGCCCGGAACGCGATCGCGGCCACCCTCGACGACAAGAACGCCGAGACCTGCGCGACGTACAACATGCTCAAACTGAGCCGGCAGCTGTTCTTCCACGAACCGGACCCCGCCTACATGGACTACTACGAGCGGGGCCTGACCAACCACATCCTCGCCTCCCGCCGGGATGCCCCCGGCACGAGCAGCCCGGACGTCACCTACTTCGTCGGAATGGGCCCGGGGGTCGTGCGCGAGTACGGCAACACCGGCACCTGCTGTGGCGGCACCGGCATGGAGAACCACACCAAGTACCAGGACTCCGTCTACTTCCGCTCCGCCGACGCCAACGCGCTCTACGTCAACCTCTACCTCGCCTCGACACTGCGGTGGCCGGAGCGAGGGCTCGTCATCGAGCAGACGAGCAACTATCCGGCCGAGGGCGTCCGTACCCTGACCTTCCGCGAGGGCGGCGGCAGGCTCGACCTGAGGCTCCGGGTCCCGTCCTGGGCCACGGCAGGTTTCACCGTCACGGTCAACGGGGTCCGGCAGCGAGCCGAGGCGGTGCCCGGCAGTTACCTCACCCTGAGCAGAAACTGGCGGCGCGGCGACCGGATCGCGATCTCCGCTCCCTACCGGCTGCGTATGGAGAGGGCCCTGGACGATCCCGCCGTGCAGTCACTGTTCTACGGTCCTGTCCTGCTGGTCGCCCGCAGCCAGGAAGCGCGGTTCCGCGAGTTCTCCTTCTACAAGGACTTCACGCTCCGGGGCGATCTCGCCGACGCGGTCGAACCCCAGGGCCGCCCGATGCACTTCACCACCCACGGGCTGACCCTGGCCCCGTTCCACGTCGCGGACGACACCCGCTACCACGCCTACTTCAAACGCGCCGAACCCGTGGTCGTGTTCGGTGCGACCGACTCCGGCGTACCGAACCGCGCCCGCGGTGACGGTCTGACCTTCCTCGACGTCCTCTGGGAGCAGGCGCCCTTCATGGACTCCGGCCGTTTCGTGCGGGCGGTACGCACCCTCGCCGACAGCTGGCTGTCCGAGGGGCTGTTCACATCCACCGAGCGGGACCGCGTCGTCGCGGCCGCGGCCGGCGCGGACATGAGCTGAGCGAAAGGGGAGGCAAAAGGGGGAAGGGGGAGGGAGGAGGGAGCCTGCCCGTCGCTCCCTCCCCGACGGCGTCTTCTCTCAGCGCCGCACGAGTTCGATCCGGTACTCGCGCGTCTTGGACCCGTCCTCACCGGTTACGGAGACGACGGCCGTCGTGCGACCGGACTCGTCGGTCCTGTCGACCGTCACGGCCGCGTAGGGGTCCCGAGCCGTCGCCGTGACCGTGCTCCGGTTCGGGCGGTCGGTGACGACCCGGTAGTCCGTCGTGTCCGGGTCGAACGACGGGACCGGCACGCCGTCCACCGCGAGCGACGTGGCGGCGGCGTCGGAGGAGACGCCGGGGGTCTTGGCGTACACCTCGATCTCGCCCAGGGTGATGTAGCTGTTCTGGCGTGCGGTCATGACCACCCGCACCTCGGTCGCCGGTCCCGCGTCCAGTGGGACGTCGACCACCGGTGTGCCCTCGGTCCCTACGGTGATCTCGTCACTCGCGTCGACCCACGCACCGCCGGCGGCGGGCCGTACCTGCACCTTGAGGCTCGCGGGGAAGGAGGCGGTGCTCCCGTCCCGGTGGAAGTGGGCCACGATCCGGTTCAGGTCGCGCGCGGCCGGCAGCGTGAAGGTGATGGAGTCGGACGGGTTCTTGGTGCCCGACTTCCAGTTGGACCAGGCCTTCTCGGACAGGGTGCCGTTGCGCAGCCGCTCAGCGGAGTAGCCGTTTTCGGTGAACGTGGCGCCGACCGAGACATCGTCGTCGCGCGCGATGTTGGTCTGAGCCGGTGCGGTGACCTGCACACGCGCGGTGGCGTCGGCCGTTGTGCCGTCGACGATCTGCGCGGCGCCGTGCAGGGTCACCACCCCGGCCTTGTCGAACGCCCCGTCAGGTGCCGCCTCCCACGTCACCGGAAGATCGGCTCTGCCGCCGTTCCTGCCCACACCCACGACGGTGGCCGGCAGCTCCGGCTTCCCACCCGTGTAGGTCTTGGCGCGACCGGAGAGGGTCGACGCGATTGTGTCGACGGTGACCACCGCCTTCGCGGGGATCTTCCGCCCCAGCGGATCCGTCGCCTGGCCCTTGACGTGTACCGTCCCGGCGTCGCGCCACTTCCGGTCCGGCGGAAGAGTCCACACCACGGGCAGGGCGCCCCGCGCGCCGTCCCGGAACACCGGCGTCACCGTCTCGGGGAGTTCCGGCGCCAGCCCGGGGACGGTGAACGCCTGGGCCGTCTCGGTGCGCAGCACCGTCTCGTCGGTCACGGCCCAGCGTTGGTTCGCCGCCGAGGTCGGGGTGTACGTGGACACCTTGGCGCCGTCCGTGGAGGACTGCCCGGTGACGTCGATCAGCCGGCCGGTGGCGGCGTTGACGAACGTCCACGTGTTGTCGCCGGTCGTCGACATGATCCACTGTGTGGCGGCGTCCTTGGCCCCGCTGCCCTCCGGGGTTTCGAGGACGGCCTGGTTGTCGCGTACCGCGAGTCGCTTGCCGGTCGTGGCGTTGGTGACGGTGTAGCGCTCGCGGTTGTCGGTGCCGCGGGTCAACTGCTCGACGGACCACAGCTGTTCGGCCGCGCCGGGATCGGTCGTGCGGATGACGACCGAACTCCCGTCGTCGGAGGGAGCCAGCGACTTGCCACTCTGTGCACCCTGCAGCCGGTAGACATGGTCCGGCCGCACCAGGGCGGCGTCCTTCGCCACGCCGCTGACCCCCTCGACCAGGAAGGTCGTGACGGACTTCGCGGGGACGGACAGCGTGGCCGACCGGTCGGAGACCCGGACCGGCGTACCCCGGACGAGCGCGCCGTCGGCGCTCGTCACCACGGGGGTCACGGATGCCTTGTGCCGCACCTTGCCGAAGCGGGAGAGATCGAGCGTCACGGCGCGCGCGGACGTGCCGCTGTTCACGTGCACCACGGTCGCCGCGTTGCCGGACTTCTTCAGTGCGGCGACGCTGGACGGATCGTCGACCTTCACGAAGTGATCGCCGGGACGGATGTGGTGGGTGAAGTTCCGGATGGTGTGGAACTTCGAGTTGGTCTTGATCGGGCAGGTTTCGAGCGTGTCCTTGGCCGTGCAGTTGAACGGGACGTGGATGCTGCCCCAGTTCTTGCCCGCCGCGGCCTGGGGTATGGCGTCCTCGACGGGTTGCCAGAACACCCAGGCGGAGGGCTCCAGTTCGCGCATGTCGTCGACCATGCGGCCGGCGATCCCGAGGCCGGGTTCCATGCTGGTGAAGTCGGTGCCCGTGCCCCAGGTGCCCTCGACCTCGCTCATCCAGAGTTTCTGGTCGGCGCCCTTGGCGATGTCGCGCGCGCTGGTGCGCATACCCGTGCCGTAGGTGTGGACGTTGAGCTGGTCGACAGCGGCGCGTGCCGGGGCGCCGTAAGCGTTCCAGTTCTGGGTGAAGATGCTGGGGTTGGTCTCGTCCATCGCGGAGATCTTGGCGCGTGTGCCGGGTTCGGCGTCGAGCGCCTTGCGGAGCGCGAGGACCACTTTCTGCTGGAGTTCGGGCCCGGCGTGCGCGCCCTCCTGCCGACCGCCCGTGGGCTGGCCGTCCGCTCCCAGCTGGGTGCCCCAGTAGGGCGTGTTGGGCTCGTTGAGCGGGGCTATGGTGTCGAACTTGATGCGGTGCTTCTTCTCCAACTCCTCGGTCACGCGCGCGAGGTAGGTGGCGAACTCGTCGACCCGGTCCGTACGGATCTGATCCGCGCCTGCGTCGAAGCCTCCGGAGACGTACCCGCTGACCGTCTGGAACCACGGCGGCGAGTTGCTGAACGCCTCCCAACGGGTGACCTTCTTCTTGACCTGGTCCACCCACCAGCGCTGGTTGGCGTCGGCCTTCCAGTCCCAGTGGTCGGGGTTCTCGGGGTCCCACCAGTCCTGGTCCTGCTGGGTGGTTCCGGCGGGGGCCTTCCAGAAGCCCTCCATGGTCGCGCCCGGCTTCATGTAGTCCTTGCGGACGTCGGGGGCGTTGCCGCCGCCGATGTTGTACCGGGCGATGTTGAGGCCGAGACCGTCTTTGCCGAACAGCATGTCGACGAGCTGTCTGCGGATGGGGTCCGGGTAGCCGCCGGTGGCGTTGGCGAACCAGACGAGGCTCGTACCCCACCCCTCGAACTCCTGCTGCTGGTAGGAGGGGTCGATCCGCACCGTCACCGCGCTCTGCGGCGGTGGATCCGCGGCGGCGGCGACGGGAGCGGCGATGAGACCCGCGCCGAGGACCAGGGGAACCGTTGGCGCCAACACCCGGACCATGCGATGTCTGCTGGACAAAGCACTTCCTTCCACAACACAGAGGCGAACAGAACCGACCAGAATCAATCGAGCTGAAGGCATGGTTGATGGCGAAAATGAACACGTCAAGACATTGCGCAGACTCCGGCCCATTCGGGGTTCGACCGGACCGCCTCATCGGGCGGGAGCGGATCGCCGGACGCCGCAACGGCGGGTCTGGTGGGGCACGGGCGGGGTTGCGGAAAGGCCGGCAACCACTCCGTCCGGGGTCACCACGGTGTCTCCGTTCGGGCGCAGGGCCGGCCGCTGCACATTCGGGTGGAAACGACCTGTCTCCGACTCGGACAGATCATCGGCGGCGATCCGATCCACTGTTCGGACCCGCTCGCCACGGCACACGTTCCACACGTCACACCACTCCAGCGGACGTGACCGTCACGATTCACGCGTCGCCGACACGTGACGCGACTGGTTCCCGTGTCGGCTGCCTCTGAGGGGCCTCACGATCAAGAGGGTCAGCGGCCATGTCCGGGGCGGCAGATCACGCGAGCGATTTATCCGCCATGACACGTTCCAAGGATCGTTGCCCCATCCGACTCATGGCCGGGTTGCTTTCGACGTAGTACCAGACCAACCCCATCGCTTGAACGAAAGCCCACGCCTTGCCTCGCTCCCATTCAAGGTCGTCGCTACCCAGGTGATCACGGAGCACCTGTCGCGGCCCAGCGTCGAGTAAATGCCACGCACTCACAAGATCCAGCGAAGGGTCAGCCGGCCCGAAGCCTCCGACGTCGAGAATCCCCGCAAGCCGACCGGCGGACACGAGCACGTTGCCAGGAATCAGATCGCAATGGGCCATGGCGTCCTCAGCCGCACCTCGCGGCAGGTCACGCAAAGTTGCCCAGATGCGGCGAAGTGCGGGGACATCCAGGAGCTGCTCACTGTGTCTGAAGCAGGTCTCCATCCACGTGTCATGGGATTGCAGGTCGCCTCCTCGACCTGTGCCGGCAAACGTGCGGCCACGCGTGTCCATCGCGCGCAGGTCGCCGATGAGATCGGCCAAGTCGCGGGCGAACGCGGACGATTCGCCCGGGTCCTCGTCGGCGGCCACGATGCCCGGCAGCCACGTCTGCACCGACCACGGAAGCGGGTAGCCCGCACCGGGTTCACCCAGCGCGACCGGCTCGGGAGTGGGGAAATGCGTGCGACCCACCAACTCGCGAGCCGCTTCCATTTCGGACTTCAGCCACATTGCCCGGCGCGGCACCGAGCACGGCTCCGGCCTGGGTGTGTACCGCTGGGTCGTGAAAGGAGCGATCCCGCACTTTGCCGGGAGTAAGGGCAGGCGATGCGCTTCAAGACGTGGGCCTGCTCGATGTGTCAGTAGGCACTCATAACTCATAGCAGTCGGGCCCGCGCAGCCTCACATCCGGGATCTCAGTACGTCGATCTCACAGCCCGGCGCGGCGGGGTCGAAGCCGTGCTCGATCAGCCAGCGAACCGCCAGCAGACTTCGCAACGACCACCACGCGTGGATCACGTCGAGGTCGATGTCGGTGCCATAGCCGGCGATGACGTCATCGAGGTGCTCCTCGTGTCCGAGCGTGAAGGTGGCGAGGTCGTACAGGGCATCACCCTGGCCCGCCTCGGACCAGTCGATGATGCCGGTGACCTCGTCGCCGTCGACGAAGACGTGCGCGATCTGCAGGTCGCCGTGCGTGAACGCCGGAGTCCAAGGTCGGAGCGCGGCCTCGGCGACCTTGCGGTTGCGGGTGACCAGGTCGGTGGGAAGGACGCGGTTCGTCACGAGCAGCTCGCACTCGGCGTCGAGTTCCGCCGCCAGCGCGACAATGCCCCGACCGGCCCGGCCCGGCCGGGGCGGCGGGGGCGCTTTGTGCAGCTTTCGGATGGCGGCGCCCGCCGCGGCCCACGCCGCCGGCGACCCGGTCGACGGCCCGCCGAGGCGCCCGAGCGTCGTCCCCGGGAGTGCGGTGAGCGCGAGCACGGGCGGCTTGCGCCACAGGACCTCCGGGGTCGGGACCGGCGCCAGGGCCATCGCCTCGACCTCGACGTCGATGCGCGTCTGATCGGCGTCCACCTTCAGGAACACGTCGCCGACGCGCAGGGTCGCGCGCTCGGAGTGGGCGACGACGACTTTGACCTCATCCATGGGCGACCAGTATCCCGGGGATGGTCGCGGACGTCGCCGGGTTTATCGCGTGCGATCACGCGGCTGACTGCGTCCCGCTACCCGGCGGCCTCCTGCGCGACACCGACAGCCTTGCAGCTCTGCCACTTCGACGGTGGGCACGCCGCGTTCACCTGCAAGCGGTCAACTCAACTGCCGCCGGGGGACCGCCAGTTACGCCCCGTCGGCGCCCGCCTCCCTACGCCTGGGAGCGTGCGGCGAACCTGCCGTCAGGACGCTTGTGCAGCCAGCCGCGGTCGGCGAGCTCGGTCATCTTCGCCCGCAACGGTTCCAGCTTCCCGCGCACCGTCACCTCAAGGCCCAGCTCCTCGCCGACGGCCCTGACCTGCACCGGGCCTTCGGCAGCCCGCACGATCGCCAGGATCTTGCGGTAGTCAGCGGGCAGCGCGGCTCATCGCCCGTCCCGCCGCGGTGCGGGATCAGCAAAACCGCCCGTCCCGCTACCCGGGCCGCCGTCGGGGCGGCGGCCGCGGCGGCCGCCGCCACAGCCCGGCCCTGTTCGGCCAGCCGGTGCAGGACCTGCTCGGAGATCACCAACTCCTCCCGCTAGGCCTGGACCTCCGCCAGCTGCTTGGCCAACTCCTCGGCGAGCGTGTCCAGTTCATTCCGGCGAGCCGTGATCCGCTCCAGCTCCAACATCCCCACGCCCTCCCCGCGCTCTCCCGGCGCCGGCCCGGTCAGGGATCGCAGGAGGGGCACGGCGGTCGGCGCAACAGAACCCGACAACAGCCCTGGCGACAGGGCAGACGATCTTCACCATGGACACCCGCCGACGACCAGCGCGAGTACCCCGCCCGCCCCGCACACCAGACCCGTGACCTGCGTACTTCATGTTGCACAGTCTCGTGGGGAATGCGGCACTCTTCGCCCGGATGTCGACCCGCGGTGTGCGTGGTGGTACGTCTTCGATCAGCGGTCGATGGCGGCCATGTTGTCCGCGTCGTAGCGCTCGCCGGAGGCCCGGGGCAGGTCGTTCAGGCGGGCGACGTGGCCGGGGGTGAGCTCGATGTGGTCGGCGGCGGCGTTCTCCTCCAGCCGGGCGACTCGCTTGGTGCCGGGGATGGGCGCGATGTCGTCACCCTGGGCGAGCAGCCAGGCCAAGGAGACCTGCGCGGGCGTGGTGTCGATCTCGGCGGCTACGGCCCGGACCTCGTCGACGATTCGCAGGTTGCGTTCCAGGTTGCCGTCGGCGAAGCGGTGGTTGGTGCGGCGCCAGTCGTCGGTGTCAAGATCGTTCAGGGAGCGGATGCTGCCGGTCAGGAAGCCGCGGCCAAGCGGGGAGTACGGCACGAAGCCGATACCCAGTTCGCGCAGGACGGGCAGGACCTCGCCCTCCGGATCGCGGGTCCACAGGGAGTATTCGGACTGGACCGCGGTGACCGGATGCACGGCGTGAGCGCGGCGGATCGTGGCGGGGCCGGCCTCCGACAGGCCGATGTGGCGGATCTTGCCTTCGGCCACCAGTTCGGCCAGCGCGCCAACGGTCTCTTCGATGGGCGTGCCGGGGTCCACCCGGTGCTGGTAGCAGAGGTCGATGTGGTCGGTACCCAGGCGCTTCAGTGATCCCTCCACGGCCAGGCGGATGTTGGCCGGGGTGCTGTCCGGAGCCGTGCCACCGGTGTGGGAGATCAGTCCGAACTTGGTCGCCAGCACGACCTCGTCCCGGCGCCCCTGCACGGCCCGGCCGACCAGCCCCTCGTTGATGAAGGGGCCGTACCCCTCAGCGGTGTCGATATGGGTGATCCCGAGGTCCAGAGCGCGGTGGATCGTGCGGATCGACTCGTCGTCGAACTGGCCGGCGCCGGTGTAGAACGCCGACATTCCCATGGCTCCGAGACCGATGTGCGAGACCTTGAGGCTGCCGAGCGAAACGGTTTTCATGGCGCGGACTTCCCTTCCCATCAATTAAGTACCGGGCGGTGCAGAACTCTAGCACATCAAGACCGACCGGTACTGAACTGCGTTCGCCGCCTGAGGAGGATGAAACCGCTGGTCAACGTAGATCTGTACCGAGAGGTACGCTTGCGGGATGGGTGACTCCCGTAGGGCCGTCATGGGTCGGCCTCGAGAATTCGACATCGACCAGGCGCTGGAACGTGCGATGCGGGTGTTCTGGGCCCGGGGGTACGAAGGTGCAAGCCTCGCTGAACTGACCGGCGCCATGGGGATCACCAAGACGAGCATGTACGCGGCCTTCGGCAACAAGGAGCAGTTGTTCCGCAAGGCCCTCCAGCGCTACGGCGCGGGGCCGGCCGCCTATGCCACGCGCGCCCTGGAGGAGCCCACCGCACGGGCTGTGGCCTTGGCGTTCCTCCGCGGAGCGGTCCGCACCACGACCCCGCCCGGCGGCCCCGCCGGGTGTCTGACCGTGCAGGGTGCGCTGGCGTCGAGCGACGAGAGCCGGACCGTCCACGACCTGCTCGTCGACTGGCGCAACGACGCGGGGGTCCGCCTTGAGGAGCGCTTCCGGCGTGCCGTCAACGAAGGTGATCTTCCGCGCAACGCCGACCCTCGGCGTCTTGCCCGGTTCATCATGACGATGGGTTTCGGCATCGCAGTGCAGGCCGCCAACGGCCTCGGTCCTGCTGAGCTCGATGAGATCGTCGACACGGCATTGCTCGGCTGGCCTGCATAGCCGGCTGCACCCCTTCGCTCGCCCCGGTGAGACCTTCCCCTCGCATGAGGGCCGTGACGGTGCGGCAAAACTTCTGTACCGTGCGGGACAGAAGTGTCGAGCAGTGGTTCCTCCCCCCCCTGCCGACGATCACCGCGACGAAACCGTCAAGGGCCGTCGCGAAACACCGAGCATGACCTCCGCTCCGGAGGCCGAAGAAGGAGATCATGTCCGACACCGACCTGCGCGAGTTCTACCTGCGCTACATCGGGGCGCTCAACGCCCACGAGATCTCCCGCATGGACGAGTTCATCAACGACGAGACCACCCTGAACGGCGAGCCGGGCACTCGGGACCAGGTCATCGCTGTGCTGAACGGCGCCATCGACGCGGTCCCGGACTTCCACTGGGAGCCCCGGGAGATCGCGGTCGATGGTGATCGCCTGGCCGCCCGTCTGACCAACACGGGCACGCCCGCCAAGGAGTGGCTCGGCGTGGCTCCCACCGGCGCCTCGTTCGAGATCGTCGAGTACGCCATCTATCAGGTTCGTGACGGGCGGTTCGTGCACATGACGGCCCTGCACGACGCCGAGACCCTGAGGCGGCAACTCGGTGCCTGACCCCCGTAAGCCGATCGGCGTCGGCATCGTCGGCCTGAGCGCCACGGGAGGCTGGGCGGCCGCGGCTCACCTGCCCGCGCTGAGAGCCGTCGACGGGATCGAGCTTCGCGCGCTGGCGGCGAGCTCCGAAGCCTCGGCCCAGGCCGCGGGAGCGGCGTATGGCGTACCCGCGTACACGTCGGTCGAGCAGCTCGCCGGCGACGAGAACGTCGACCTCGTTGTTGTCGCCGTCAAAGTGCCCCAGCACCGCGAACTCGTGTTGCCCGTGCTGAAGGCGGGAGTGCCGGTGCTCTCCGAGTGGCCGCTCGCCGTCGACCTGCGCGAGGCCGAGGAGATGGAGCGTGCCGCCGGGACGACGCGCACCTTCGTCGGTCTTCAGGGACGCTCCTCGCCTACCTTCCGCTGGCTGGCCGACCTCGTGTCCGAAGGATTCGTGGGGGAAGTGCTCTCCGCCACCGTCGTGGCGTCTTCGACCGAATGGGGCACTCCGGTGTCTTCGAACATGGTCTACACGCTCGACCGCAAGCTCGGGGCCACGATGCTGACCATCGCGTTCGGACACGCGATCGACCTGGTGTCGATGGTCGTCGGCGAGCTTCAGGAAGTGGTCGCTACGACCGCGACCCGGCGCCGCCAGGTTCCCCTCGGGCGCACCGGGCAGGTCGTTCCGATGACCGCCGAGGACCAGATCGCGATCTCGGGCACCGTGGCGGGCGGGGCGATCCTGTCCGTCCACCACCGTGGAGGCGCGGCATCGGGTGCAGGGTTCTCTCTGATCATCGACGGCACGGAGGGGAGACTTGAGATTACGGCCGCCGAGTTCCCGCACGTCGGTCCAGTCACGGTGCGTGGCACACGCGGCGGCGGTCGGCTTACGAAGGTCACGCTGCCCAGCGGCTACGACGACTGTCCCGGCCTGGCCGGGACAGTGATCCACACGCTGGTGCACGCCTACGCCGCGATTCGGGACGACCTTGTCCACGGAACGGCTGTCGCCCCGGACTTCACCCACGCCGTCAAGCGCCACCGACTCCTTGACGCGATCGTACGGTCCGCCGCCACAGGCCAACGAAAAGCCCTCCATCCTTAGGCGCGCAGCCAGTCGATTTCGACACTGTCCGACATCACTTCGCCACATCGGCCCCTGCCGTGTGTGCCGGCATACTCGGCCGCACGCTGACCGATCGAGAGCGGACACGAGCGAGCGTGGTGTTCGGCGCAGCAGAACCCGACAACGGCCCTGGCGACAGGTCGGACGATCTTCACCATGGGCACCCGCCGACGACCAGCGCGAGTATCCCGCCCGCCCCGCACACCAGACCCGTGACCTGCGTACTTCATGTTGCACAGATCTCTGTCGGCGCAGTACCGCGATCGAGGCCGTGTTGCCGGGCAGGACGAACGCGAAGACCGCGAGGACGGCGGGGAGCGAGAGGCGAAACGCCAGGTCCAGGCACGCACGGCCCGCCTCGCCGCCGATCCCACGGCCTTGGGCCCGTGGGTGCACGGCGAAACCTGGGTCGACTCCGTGCTCGGCGCGATTACGCAGTCCCACCCGGCCGAGAAACGCGTGCGTTGCGGCATCCCTGACCGCAAAGTCGCCGTAGCCGTGGCTGGTCCAGTGGGCGACGTGATCGTCGCACATGGCCCTGGCCGCAGACCGACTGTCCGCCCGGCCGGTCGCCAGCCATCGCATGACGCCGTCCTGGCTGACCACGGCCTCAAAGAGATCGTCGCTGTCCCTACGGCGGATCGCCTCCATCACAAGCCGCTGGGCGCGCAGCACGGGTCCACTCAAGTGGGGCGGATCGCTGGGGCAAGGGAGTTGAAGCATGGTCGCCGCGGGTTTGCGTCCTGTGAGGCAACGCCTCCGCGCATTCCCGCCCATCGCGGACCGTCGTACGGGGAATGCATCAGGGCCTTTCCGGCATCGGACTTCCGAATGAGCCGGGCATTCTGCGCACTCGGCAGGAGCGGAAGGTCCCGCCTCTTCATCGCATCAGTCGACGGTGAGGCGCGGTGGTCCAAGGTGAAAGCGTGGTTCAAGGTGAAAGCCGACCCGTTGTGTGGCGAGTGGTCGATTCATTCGTCTGAGCGGGCGTCATATCAGGCTGTCATGCTGTCAGTTCCGCACTGCCGCAGGAGGCCCTCATGCCCGAGCCGTCCGTCCTCGCCTCGCTGGTGTCCGCGTTGCGGGGTGGGTCGATCGAAGTCGTCGACCTCACGTCGCCCTTGTCGTCGTCGACCCCCGTGATCCAACTGCCGCCGGAGTTCGGCCAGACGGCGGTGTTCGAACTGGACGAGATCAGCAGGTACGACAACCGCGGGCCGGCCTGGTACTGGAACAACTTCCGCAGCGGCGAGCACACCGGTACCCACTTCGACGCCCCGAACCACTGGGTGACCGGGAAGGACCTCGCCGACGTGGCGTCCGTGCCGGCGCGTCGGCTGATCGCACCGGCCGCCGTGCTGGACTTCACCGCGGAAGCGGCAAAGAACCCGGACTTCCTGGTGGAAGTGGATCACGTGAAGGCGTGGGAGGCCGAGCACGGGCCCCTGCCCGACGGCGGCTGGCTGTTGCTGCGCACCGGCTGGGACTCCCGTTCGCACGCGCAGGAGACGTTCCTCAACGCGGACGAGAACGGCCCGCACACTCCTGGTCTGTCACCGGAATGCGCCCGCTGGGTGGCCCAGGAGGCGCCGGTGATCGGCCTCGGCGTCGAGACGGTGGGCACCGACGCCGGACGGGCGCACTCGTTCGACCCGGTCTTCCCCTGCCACTCCTATCTCATGGGCAGTGACAAGTACGGGCTGACCCAACTGCAGAACCTGGCGTCACTGCCGGCGACCGGCTCCGTGGTTATCGCGGGCCCGCTGCCCATCGTCACCGGGTCCGGGGCCCCCGCACGCGTGCTCGCGCTGGTGGAGCACCGATGAAGGTCGCGGAAGCCGGAATGCCCATGAAGGTCGCGGAGGCCGTCGGACGGGCGCTGTCGGCGGCTGGGGTCGGCCAGGTCTTCGGCGTGGTCGGATCCGGCAACTTCCATCTCACCAACGCCATGGTCGCGGCGGGTTCACGGTTCGTCGCCGCCCGCCACGAAGGCGGCGCGGCGACCATGGCCGACGCCTACGCACGCATGAGCGGCTCGGTGGCAGCGCTCAGCGTGCACCAGGGTCCCGGCCTGACGAACGCCATGACCGGCATCGCCGAGGCGGCCAAGAGCCGCACACCGCTGCTCGTACTGGCCGCCGAGGTGACCGAACCGAGGTCCAACTTCCACGTCGACCAAGACGCGTTGGCGCGATCGGTGGGCGCGGTGACGGCCCGCGTGACATCGGCGCAGGACGCCGTCGCGCAGGCCTGCGCCGCGCTGCGACGGGCGGTGCACGAACGACGTACCGTCCTGCTCAACCTCCCGCTGGACGTACAGGTCCTCGACGCACCCGACGGCGGGCCGGCCCTGGTCGAACCGGCGCCCCAACTCGTCGCGGTCGAACCGGAGTCGGCCGACGTGGAGGCCCTGGTACAGGCGCTGGAGCAGTCCCGTCGGCCGGTCTTCGTCGCCGGCCGCGGAGCGCGCTCGCCCGGCTGCCGGGACGCCGTGGCGGCGCTCGCCGAACGCCACGGCGCGCTGCTGGCGACCTCGGCCGTCGCCCGCGGCCTGTTCCACGGCAACCCGTGGTCGCTCGACGTGTCCGGCGGCTTCGCATCCCCCCTGGCCGCCGAGCTCATCCAGGGAGCCGATCTGATCGTGGGCTGGGGCTGCTCGCTGAACATGTGGACCATGCGGCACGGTCGCCTGATCGGCCCGGACACCACCGTCGTACAGGTCGACGACGACACGTCGGCGCTCGGCGCCCACCGGGAGGTGCACCTCGGCGTCACCGGCGACACGGAACTCACGGCGCGCCACGCGCTCGAAGCGGGTGGCGGGAATCGGCAGGGCTACCGGACCGCTGACATCGGGGCGGCCATCGCCGCACGCGTGCACTGGCGGGATGTGCCGTACGAGGACACCAGCAGCCGTGAGCGGATCGACCCGCGAACCCTGAGCATCGCGCTCGACGACATCCTCCCCGTGGAGCGGGTGATCGGCGTGGACTCCGGCAACTTCATGGGCTATCCGAGCACATACCTGTCGGTGCCGGACGAGAACGGCTTCTGTTTCACCCAGGCGTTCCAGTCGATCGGCCTGGGCCTGGCGACCGCGATCGGCGCGGCCCTGGCGCGGCCCGACCGGCTTGCGGTGGCCGCGCTCGGGGACGGCGGCGCGATGATGGGCGCCGCCGAACTCGACACGGTACGCAGACTCGGGCTGCCGATGGTGGTCGTCGTGTACAACGACGACGCCTATGGAGCGGAGGTGCACCACTTCGGCCCCGACGGACATCCGCTCGACACCGTCCGGTTCCCGCCGACGGACATCGCCGCCGTGGCGCGCGGCTACGGCTTCGAAGCGGTGACCGTCCGCACACGTACGGACCTGAAAGCCGCCGAGGACTGGCTCGCCGGGCCGCGATCGACTCCGTTGCTCATCGACGCCAAGGTGGTCGCCGACCGCGGGGCCTGGTGGCTTGAGGAGGCGTTCCGCGGACATTGAGCCCTGGGGCGGCGCATGAAGGCAGGGCCCTGTGGTGATGTGGGTGTGCCGAGGTCAAGGAGCGGTTCGGAAGCCCTGTTGCATGGTGAGGATTGGACCTCACCAGTGATCAGATCGAGGCGTCGTCGGCCGGAGAAGGGGCAGAAGAGGTGCGGGGACGGAGGACCATCAGTGAGCCTTCCAAGCTCGCCACCATGGCAAAGGGGAACCGGTCGACCTCAAGGCAGAGTGCAACGTCATCGGGATGGACTCCTTGACGGACGCCCTCCGCCAGTTCGGCGGCGGCACGGGACTCGGCAGCGCGGCGGAGGAACTCTGCAGGGTCCGTCCCGGCTTCGGTGGCCGTCCGAGCGATGTACTGAGCACACGCCAGATCTTCTTCGGCCTGCCCATCGTCGCCGGTGACCACGAAGGTGACGCTGTCACTCCTGCGTGTCCGCAAGAGCTGAGCCGTTGCCTCCGCCACCACGAAGCTGGCGCACAGCACCAGCGAAGCCTCCTTGACTGCGAGGGCGCCCACTGTCCCTGCCGTGGTCTTCTGCACAACGGTCCGTCCGCCAAGGTCCATAGACCGCAGCAGGCCCGGCGAGTTGACGGTGTCGAACCCGGGCGCGAACGGACCGTCTTTGAGCGCTACCCAGTCCGGGTGGCGGGTTTTGAGCGCCAGGGCTTCGTCGAGCGACTCGGCAAGAACGATCTTTTCCGCCCCCTGGGCAAAGGCCCAGGCAGCCACGGTGAAAGCACGCATGACGTCGACCACGACCGCCACGGGCGGGACTTCGACCAGATCAGTGATGCCGAGGAAGCGAGTGTCCATTCCGATCATGATCCCGCATGCCCGGCCCGAAGCACCCCGGAGAGTGGTGCGCATCACATCGCCGCTCTCGCGTTGCTGGACGAGCAGGGCAACGACGAGACGACCATCACCCAGATCACCCGAGTGGCCGACGTCTACCAGCGCACCCCCTTCCGCGACTTCGCTACCAAGGAGACCTTCTCGGCGGCAACCATGTGGTCCAGCGCGGATCGATGTGGCCCAGCCATGCGTCTTGACCGTCGGCCAGCGGCTGCTTCAGGGGGAGGGGGAGGAACCGGCACGCGAAGGTGAGTCCGGCGTCGTCTCCGTCGCCGGTGACGTGGTGGTCCCACGCATCGGGGGTGTCCGCTCCTACCCGGAGGAAGAAGAAGCTGGTTCGTAGTGGCTGACCCGTGTCGGGATGGGGCTTGTCCTCCACGGTGATCTGCCGGACCACCGTGGCTGTCAGCAGGCCGGTCTCCTCGGCGATCTCCCGAAGGACCGCTTCTTCCAGTCCTTCGCCTGTTCTGACTCCTCCCGCGGGGACTTGGGTGCCGGCCTCCGGCAGGCCGATGTGGTCGAACACCAGAACTTCGGGGACGGCGCGATGCCGGATCACGTAGGCGGCGACACGGATTCTGGGTCGGGTCATCCCAGCATTGTCAGGCGGTCGAGCACGTCATCACGCGCATCACCGCCCAGGAGCACGACGAACTGTCCCCAACACCGAACGACGCCGGGGCAAGCCGCGACGAAAAGGAGAGGACTGCCGATGCGGGCTGACAACTCGGCGCACCTGGCCGAAGCCGCACAACAGCGAGCTCTCCCGCCCGCATCGAGCGTGTCCACGCCGTTCTGGACGCACACTGGGCGGCGATCGGCCGCGACCCCGCCGAGATCACCCGCTCCGCGCAGATCGTCGTCGACTACGCCGACCCCGCCGCCACCCGCGCCCACGTCCGCGCACCCGCTGCCGCCGGCATCCGGCACGTCGTGCTCGCGCTGCCCCGCCCCTGTCCGGACAAGGCCGCCCGCCGGCTCGTCGACGAGCTTGTCGCCTCTGTCCGGGAAAACGGCGCCTGACGGTATCTCCGCCACTCGGCCGCGCACCGCCCCCTGCCCGACAGGATTCAGCCGGGGGTCTGTTGCCGCCGGGCCTCCGGCCCGGCCCGGTTGTCGCGCCGGGGTTCGGCCACCGCCCGCAGAACGTCGACCAGCGCCGCCACCGAGGGCCGGCCCTCGGCAGAGGCGCGGAACACCACGACGATGTGCCGCTCGATCGTCTCGCGCAGTCGCACCACGTCGAACTGCGAGGCACGCAGCCTGAGCATCAGATCCGTCACCGTGCTCACGCCGATGCCCGCCTCGACCAGCGCCAGGGTCGCCGCGGTATCGGTCACCTCGTGGCGTACGTCGGGCTCGATGCCCGCCCGCCGACAGGCGGTGCGCACGGCACGGCCGTAGTAACTGCCGGGTGACGGCAGAATCCACCCCAGATCCCCTGTCTCGGTCAGCGAGAGCTCCGCCCGTCCGGCCATCGACCCGGTTGGCACCGCCAGGGAGAACCGCTCCCGGTACAACTGCGCCACCCGCAGGGCCGGATCACGGGGAATGGGCACATCGGGGTAGTCCAGACCGAGCGCCAGGTCCACGCCTCCGGAGGCGACGGCGTCGTACACCTCGTCCACGTCCATGTCCCGGCTGTGCACGGCCAGCCCCGGATGAACCACGCGCACCCGCCGCAGCGCCATCGGCAGGATCTCGGCGGCAGCCGTGGCGAACAGGCCGACCCGCAGCATGCCGGAGACCTCGCCCCGGCTGCGCTCCAGTGCCTCCACGGCCTCGGCCTCCGTGGACAGGATCCGCTCGGCATGGTGGGCGAGCGTCATCCCCGCGTCGGTCAATTCCACCCGCCGCCCCACCCGCCGCAGCAGCGCCATCCCCGTGGCTTTCTCCAAAGACGCAATCTGCTGGGAGACCCCGCCGGGGGTGTACCCCAGGGCCTGCGCCACCGCGGTGATGGTGCCGCGCCGGGTCAGCTCGACCAGGGAGCGCAGCTGCGAACTCGTCCAGTCCATATAGGGAATCTAAGAGATGAGGCGCAGGAACTGTTCATGGACGTCAACGGTTGGGGTGCGTCACGATGATGGGCAGCCAGCTGATCAGCGTCTCTCGACCGACGGGATGCACCGACGGAACTCGCCGACGGAACTCACTGACGGACTCACTGACGGCCCAAGCCGCGTCCCGAACGGACGCCCCCTTCGGCTCAGGCGTCGGCCTCTGGAAGGGATCGGCCTCGTGTCCTCCTCATCCACCTTCCGCACCGTCCCGCAGGCCGCCGATGCCGTGATCATCGGGGGTGGCGTGATGGGTACGAGCATCGCGTTCCACCTGGCCGAGGCCGGCGTGAACGACATCGTCGTGGTCGAGCGCGGCGAACTGGGCTGCGGCAGTTCGGGCAAGCCGATCGGCGGCGTGCGCGCCCAGTTCTCCGACCCGCTCAACATCGAACTCGGCAGCCGCAGTCTCCGCGCCTACCAGGACTTTCCGTACCGCCCCGGTGCCGACATCCGCCTCGACAGCGTCGGCTACCTGTTCCTGCTCACCAGCGACCGGCAGGCCGCCGCCTTCGGGAACAGCGTCAGGATCCAGAACAGCCTGGACGTCCCCAGCCGCGTGATCACCCCCGACGAGGCCCGCCGGCTGTGCCCGTACATCAGCACCGAGGGACTCGTGGCCGCGGTCTACTCACCCACCGACGGACACGCCCGCCCGGCCCTGGTCGTCCACGGATACGCCACCGCGGCGGCCCGAGCGGGTGTCAGGTTCGCCACGCACACCGGCGTCACCGGCATCGACACCCTCGGCGACCGCGTCGCCACCGTGCACACCGATCACGGCCCCATCTCCTGCTCCACTGTGATCTGCGCGGCGGGCGCCTGGTCGGGGCAGATCGGAGCCATGGCCGGTATCGAGCTGCCCGTACGGCCGGTGCGCCGCCAACTCGCCTTCACCGAGCCGCTGGCGCCCCCGGTGCCCCGTATCCCGTTCACGATCGATTTCTCGTCGTCGGCCTACTTCCACAACAGCGACGACGGGCTGCTGTTCGGCCTGGCCGACCCCGACCAGCCGGACGGCTTCGACACCACCTGGACGTCGGAGTGGCTCGAACTCTTCCGGAACGTCGTACGGCACCGTGCCCCCGCCCTGGCCGACATGGAGACGGCCGACGGCTGGGCAGGGCTCTACGAGGTCACCCCGGACCACAACGCGCTGATCGGACGCTCCGCCGAACTGCCCGGCTTCCTCTACGCCACCGGATTCTCCGGCCACGGCTTCCTGCAGGCCCCGGCGGTCGGCGAGATCGTGCGCGACCTGTACCGGGGCCGCGAGCCGTTCATCGACATCTCCCCGCTCAGCGCCGACCGCTTCCGAACCGGGGCCGACAGCCGTCCCGAAGCCCACGTGGTGTGAATCCCCGTGCGGCGACAGCCCGAACGACCGCCCATGGAACGCCCGTTGGAAAGGCAGCCCCGTCGATGATCAGTCAGTGGCAACTGCGCGCCGCCTTCGCCGCGCGCCTCTCGGACATGTACGGGCGGGAGGTCCCCGCCTACACCACGCTCGTGGACGTCTCGCGCGAGGTCAACGAGGACGTCCTGCGCACACAGGGCGCCGACGCCGAACGGCTCGGCTCCATCAGCCGGGTGACCGCGGAACGCCACGGCGCCATCCGCGTCGGCACCCCGCAGGAGCTGCGGCAGGTCGCCGGCGTCTTCGGCGCCCTGGGCATGCACCCGGTCGGCTTCTACGACCTGCGGGAGGCCGCCTCCAGCGCGGTGCCCGTCGTGTCCACCGCGTTCCGTCCCGTCGACGGCGAGGAACTGGCCCGCAATCCCTTCCGCGTCTTCACATCCATGCTCACCCCCGCGGACCCGCGGTTCTTCGACGCCGACCTGCGCTCACGTCTGGAGACGTTCCTCGCCGGCCGTGAACTGTTCCCGACGGAGCTGCTCGCCCTGGCCGAGCGGGCCGGGGCGGACCGGGAACTACCGGACGCCGAGGCCGAGCGGTTCCTCCAACTCGCCGTGGAAGCCTTCGAGTTGTCCAGCGAGCCGATCGACAGGACCTGGTACGAGACCCTGGAGAAGGTCTCCGCCGTCGCCGCGGACATCGGCGGCGTACGCAGCACCCACATCAACCACCTCACCCCGCGCGTGCTGGACATCGACGAGCTCTACCGGCGCATGACCGAACGCGGCATCGAGATGATCGACACCATTCAGGGCCCTCCCAGGTGGAAGGGCCCCGACCTGCTGCTGCGCCAGACGTCCTTCCGGGCGCTGGCCGAACCCCGCGCCCTGCGCGCCCCGGACGGCAGCGTGACCAGGGGGGCCCTGCGCGTACGGTTCGGCGAGGTCGAAGCCCGCGGTATCGCCCTCACCCGCGACGGCCGGGCCCTCTACGACCGACTGCTCACCCTCGTCGACGAGCAGGCAGACCGCCACCCCGGCGCAGCCTGGCCCGAACTCGCGCGCACCCTGTGGGCGGAGCACGTCCCCGGCACCGAACGCGACCTCGCCGCCCAGGGGTTGGGGTACTTCACCTACCACGTGGTGCCCGACCGGCCGCGGGACGGCAGCCACCCGCCCACCGCCGTCCGCGACTTGGTGGAACGGGGCTGGGTACGGGCCGAGCCCATCGTCTACGAGGACTTCCTGCCCCGCTCGGCGGCCGGCATCTTCCAGTCCAACCTCAGCGGCGAGGGCGCCAGGAACAACGACCGACAGGGCGCCGCCTACGACAGCGCATGGCTCTCCGGCGCCATCGGCCGCGAGGTCCTCGACCCCTACGCCCTGTACGAGCGGCAGCAGAACCGCTCCCTCGCGCAGGTCGCCCGGGAACTGGAACTCGACGGCGTGCTCGGCCGATCCGCCGACCCGACCTCCTGACCCCTCACCACCCTCAAGGGAGCATCATGACCAGCACCGCCCTGCCCACCACCAACGACCTGCGCACCCGTGCCCGCGGGTGCCTGGAGCGCGTCGGCGCGACCGTCCCGGACGGCACCGACTTCCACGCCCGTACGCCCCTCACCGGCGAGGACCTCTTCGGCCTGGCCGCCGCGAGTGCCGCCGACACCGAGGAAGCCGTCGCCGTCACCCGGGAGGCGTTCCTCACCTGGCGCACCACACCGGCCCCGCGCCGCGGCGAACTCCTGCGCCGGCTGGGCGAGTTGCTGCGCGATCACCAGAGCGACCTGGCCGACCTCATCACCATCGAAGCGGGCAAGATCCGCTCGGAGGCACTCGGCGAGGTCCAGGAGATGATCGACATCTGTGACTTCGCGGTCGGCCTGTCCCGGCAGCTCTACGGCCGCACCATCGCCTCCGAGCGCCCCGGCCACCGCCTCGCCGAGACCTGGCACCCACTCGGCGTCGTCGGCGTCATCTCCGCGTTCAACTTCCCCGCCGCCGTGTGGTCGTGGAACACCGCCGTCGCCCTCGCCTGCGGCGACACCGTGATCTGGAAGCCCTCGGAACTCACTCCGCTGATCTCCCTGGCCTGTGACCGGCTGCTGGCCCAGGCCGCCGAGGACGTCGGCGCCCCCGGCGACGTACACCGTCTGCTGCTCGGCGACCGCACCATCGGCGAGCAGCTCGTGGACGACCCGCGCGTAGCCCTCGTCAGCGCCACCGGATCCACCCGCATGGGCCGCGAGGTCGGCCCCCGCGTCGCGGCCCGCTTCGGACGCAGCCTGCTGGAACTCGGTGGCAACAACGCCGCGATCGTCACCCCCTCCGCCGACCTCGACCTCGCCGTCCAGGGCATCGTCTTCGCCGCCGCCGGCACCGCGGGACAACGCTGCACCACCCTGCGCCGCCTCATCGTCCACCGCGACATCGCCGACACCCTCGTCGCCCGGTTGACCGCCGCGTACACCAAACTCCCCATCGGAGACCCGTTCGACGAGAACACCCTCGTCGGGCCGCTCATCTCCGCCCAGGCCCTCGACGCCATGCAGGACGCCACCGCCCGGGTCCAGGCGCTGGGCGGGAAGGTCCTCGCAGGCGGCAACCGGCGTATGGCGGACGTCGCGCCCCAGGCCGCGTACGTCGAGCCGGTCATCGTCCGCGTCGACGAACAGAGCGATGTGGTGCGGGAGGAGACCTTCGCCCCCATCCTCTACGTCCTGACGTACGACACCCTCGAAGAGGCCATCGCCCTGCACAACGACGTCCCGCAGGGCCTGTCCTCCAGCATCTTCACCCGCGACCAGCAGGAGGCCGAACTCTTCCTCTCCTCCGAGGGCTCCGACTGCGGCATCGCCAATGTCAACATCGGCACCTCCGGAGCGGAGATCGGCGGCGCCTTCGGCGGTGAGAAGGAGACCGGCGGCGGCCGTGAGTCGGGCTCGGACGCCTGGCGTGCCTACATGCGCCCGGCCACCAACACCATCAACTACTCCGGCCGGCTCGCCCTCGCCCAGAACGTCAGCTTCCTCTGAGCGGGCTCGCTCTGCGGTGTGGGTCGGTGCGGGCCCTGGCGGGACCGGCCGGTGGTGGAGATGCCGGTGGTTGAGATCCACCGACAGGACGAAGCCGTTCGCGACGGAGTTGCGCATCTCCTCGGCGAGCCGGCCGATGAGAGCGGCCGAGCAGGGCGAAGGCGCGAAGCCGTTCCGGCGGAGGGCCGAGGTCGGCGAGCGTGGCGCCGCAGACCCCGGCGCAGTTGAGTGGCGGCGTCCTGCCCAGCACATGGAGTTCGGCCTGGCCGGCCGCCTCGTCGGCCGGGTGGCCGTTCGCCGGCGTTGACAGCGCGTCGTGCGGGAACCGGCCGCAGTCCTCGGCCATACCGAGGAAGCGGGAGCCGCCGCCGAGGCGCCCGGCGGCAAGCATGGCTTGGAACCCCCAGGTCTCCCCGGGGGCCGGGCGGCGCCGGGTGACCAGCCGGCACACCGGCTCGCCGAATCCCACCGCACCCGTCACATCGGCCGCGAGATCCTGCCCGAGCAGGGTGACGCCGTCCGGAGAGCACGCACCGAGTGCGGTCGGCTGACTTCTCTACCGCGGTTGCCGGCGGACCGACGTCAGCGTCGGCCGCGCAGCTTGCCCAGCAGCCGCTGGGCCTGGGCCCGTCGCCGCGGATCGGCGGAGGCGCGACGCACCTGTTCAATGGTGCGCCGGCCTTGCGGGCTCCTGATGAACCGCTTGATCTTTTCTACTATTCCGGGCACGACTCTTCTCCTGACGACGAGGGCGGTGAGCGGATCCGTGCACAGTCCCGTATACCCCGCTGCAGTGGAGTGGGTGCCTGCCGACGCACCGCGCGTGAACCCCGAGCTCAAGCAGGCTGGGCCGGGGTGCAGCACCTTTGTGCCCAAACACTACGTCGGGCGGGCATGAGCGGAAAGTTTCCGCGGACGCGCGCCCGGACCCGGGGGACCAACTGATGGCGGACCCCGTGGTCCATGACAAGCTGTACTTCCCACTGCCCGAACCCAGGAGGTCACCATGACCGCAGAGTCTGCACCGCAAGAAGGTTCGGAACCGACCGACGTCGAGGAGCCCGCGCCGGCAACCGACGACGACGGTCAGGATGACTTGAAGCGCAAGTTTCGGGAGGCACTGGAGCGCAAGCGGGGCAAACAGGCGGACGCAGCCGCACAAGCCGGGAACACCGACGCGTCGAAGATCCGCGGTACGCACGGCCCGGCTGCGAGTCAGCGGTCGTTCCGGCGCAAGAGCGGCGGCTGAGCCCGCGGCACAGCCTCACGAGGCGGCGGGCAGCAGCACCGAGGAGTCCGGCTCCAGCTGGGTGGCGAAGCCGCCG
Organism: Streptomyces sp. NPDC050704; assembly: GCF_040654355.1. Lineage (NCBI taxonomy): Bacteria > Bacillati > Actinomycetota > Actinomycetes > Kitasatosporales > Streptomycetaceae > Streptomyces > Streptomyces sp. NPDC050704. Next base: position 66,070 of record NZ_JBFAHW010000023.1, read on the forward strand.
ACGACGGCGAGCCGGTCCAGATCGACGACGGCGATCCGGTTGGTACCCAGCAGAGACACGTACGCCAGTGGCCTGCCGGGGTGAAGTGACACGGCGGACGGGGTCCCGTCGAGCCGAAGGGAGCGGACCGGCCGCAGGTCCGTGCTGAATACGGAGAGGGTGTTGGCGACGATGTCCGTCACCAACAGCCGCTCGTCGTCGACGGCGTAGACCCGCAACGGGTCTCCGCCCACCTTCCGGCTCCGCTCCACCTTCATGGTGCGCGCGTCCACGGCGACCAGGGAGGAGCTCTTGCGGGCTCCGACGAACAGCGTCTTCTCGTCCCGGCTCAGACAACTGCTCTCGGGCAGTTGGCCGGGCGTCACCAGGAGCGGTGGGACGGCGGCGTCGTGGGGGCGCACGAGGCTCACCGTGTGCGACAACAACCCGGTGACGTAGGCGCGTTCGCCATCCCGGCTGAGCGTGAACAGATGCGTCTTGAGCCCGTGTGCGGGGACCGCCCTGGTCGGCGCCTGGTCGGTGGACGGGGCGTCGAAACCGAGCAGTACCGCCTTTTCCTCGCTCAGGGCGTACAGCCGGTCGTCGCGGTCGATGCCCATGCCGTGGATGCGGTTGAACGGCCGGGTGTCGATGGTCCGGGCCAGGGACCGCTCGGCGAGGTCGATCACGAAGACCGCGGCGCCGCCTTCACCGACGACGGAGGACATGCGCACGCCGTAGTGTCCGACATAGGCGAACCGGCCGCGCGAGTCGACGACCATCTCATGCGGGTAATCGGGCAGCCGGACAGTCCGCAGGCGCTGCCCCGTCGCGGCGTTGTAGAAGCTGACCGCGTGGCTGCCCTTCTCCACCACTACGAGTACGTCGGCCTCGGCCGCCCGCGGAGCCCCGGCAGCCGGCGTGGTCAGCCCGCTCGCCAACGTCCCGGCCCCCGCCGCCTTGATCACCGTGCGACGCGTCACCACAGTCCCTCACCTCGATCTCTCGACAGCCCTTCTCGTCGGCGCGGGCCCGCAGCCGTCGCGCCCAGGGATGAGCGTGCTCGACAAGGGGCTGTGGCGTCCAGAGTTTCGGTAGTGCCGAGGGAGGGTGCGGCTTGAAGTGTGTGAGGAGGCGTGGAAGGGCCGGCGGCCGGAGGTGTTGCCGGGGCGGCGCGCGGCTGCGGCGACCGGCGGCGACGGCGGGCTCACGATCGGCGTCGGTGCGGGGACGGCGCATCCCCGCACACGCGCGTGAGTCAGTCCACGATCACGTTGCGTACAGCCCCCGTCGGGCGGGTGAGCGCGGCGCCGAAGTTGCCCTCGACTTCCGTTGTCTCGGCCGCGTTCGGGTACGGGTTCTTGCACGAGACGCCCGCGCTCGAACCGGACATCAGGCTGGTGCAGGGGCCGGGCTTACGGTCCGGCAGGCCGAGGATGTGACCGAGTTCGTGCGCCGAGATCCGGACCGTGTCGTAACCCTGGTCGACGGCCTGTCGCCCGATGTAGACCGTTCCGTTGCCGAGTGAGGTGGTCACCGCTCGTGGCCAGCCGTTGTCGGCCAGGACCCGGATGTTGGCGCGCTGCCCTGAGGCTGCCGGGCGCAGTTCGACACCGTCCACGCTCTCGTTCCAGATGGCGGCGCCCAGATCGACGGCGGCCTTGAACTCCGCCGACGCGCCGGCGTCATAGGTGACGACGCGGGCTGCGAGCAGCTGACCGTCCGAGCTCGCCGCGGCCGCGTAGGCCTGGCCGCCGGTGAGGGTGAGAGCCGCTGTGAGAGCGGCGGTCAGGGCAGGGACGAACTTTCGTGAGTACATGGTCGACCTTCCGTGGGGGAAAGATAGGCATGCTCATGCCACACTGCCGGGCTCCTTGCCCACGTCCCATGGGCGCCAATCCGTCAATCGGCACCGTCTCCGTCTCTCCCTCCCGTCCAGCCCGCTCAACCGCCCCTGCAACACCGGCGGTTACCAGGCCCGCCACCGGCCACCGTCCCGCACCACACTGGAGGACCGCCCTGACACGGACAACTCGTGGTTGAGTTGAGGGAAGGGATGGCTGTGCGGGCAACCGGCGGCACCGGTCCGTCGACGTCGGCAAGGCCGGGACGGATCGCTCGCTGCCGGGCCCCGATGGTGGGCTGTCACATCACATGCGGCTCACCTCACCGTCGAACGCCGCGGTCCGTGTGTGGCCTTGGCGGACTCGCCAACGCACTGGGAGGTCTCGATATGACCAGTAAGTTCACCGAGCTTGCGATCGACTGTGCCGATCCCGGCGGTCTCGCTCGGTTCTGGTGCTCGGTCCTTGGCTACGAGGTGCAGGGCGAAGGCGACGGAATCGTCTCGATCGGCTCTCCTCTGCTGCCTGAGGGCAAGAACCGCCTCGGCCCAGTGCCGCCGACGTTGACATTCGCGCTCGTGCCCGAGGGCAAGACCATCAAGAACAGGCTCCACATCGACGTCAACCCAACCGACAGGGAGCAGGACGAAGAGGTGCGTCGCCTGCTCGGCCTGGGTGCTCGACACGCCGACGTCGGTCAAACGGGCGAGGAGAGCTGGGTCACCCTCGCCGACCCGGAGGGGAACGAGTTCTGCGTCCTTGCGAGTCGCCGCCCCTGAGCGGAGGCCGCACACCGCGCCAGGCCTACTTCCGGTCGCCTGCCACGCGAGTGAGGTGGCGGCCTCTCCCGACCACACCGCGATCAACCACCACAGTGTTGACTGGCAGCTCACCACCGTGCTGCGGCACCTCCCGTGACAGAGAGACCACCATGCCCTTCGCCGATGAACTGATCGGGCGCCACACCGTAGAGAGCCTCACGCGCGCCATCCAGGCCGCCGCTCCGGATGCCAACCTCGCGGCACTGCGCGCAGCGCCCGGACAGATCGGCCCGCTGTCCCTCAGAGAGCGCGCCGACCTGCTGCGTGACGCGCTGCTCGCGGACCTGCCAGGCGACTACGCCACACTCGCCCGGACCGTACGCGCCGCCCGCGACGAGGCCCCGCACTTCACCGGATGGCTGATCTGGCCGGTCACCAGCGCTCTCGCCGCCCGCGCTGCACAGGAGGGCGGCGCCGCCTCGTTCGACGACGCGATGGGGCTGCTCGCAAGCCTTACCGGGCGCCTGACCTCGGAGTTCGCCATCAGGACGCTGCTGCGACACGATCTCGACCGGGCCCTCGGCATCATCAACGGCTGGACCGGCTCGCCCGACGCCGACGTGCGCAGGCTCGCCTCCGAAGGCACCCGCCCCTACCTCCCCTGGTCGGTACGGGTGCCGGACATCATGGCTCGCCCCGGAGCGACTGTGCCCATCCTGGACGCCCTTTACCGGGACGAGAGCGAATACGTGCGCCGCTCGGTCGCCAACCATCTCAACGACCTCAGCCGCGACCACCCCGACATCGTCATCGGCACGGCCCGTCGCTGGCTGGACGATCCCGACGCCACCACCGAGCGCCTGGTGCGCCACGGGCTGCGTACCCTCGTCAAGCGTGGCCACCCCGGGGCGCTGGAACTGCTGGGCTTCGCCCCCGCGGTCCTGGAAGTCGACGGGCCCCATCTGGACCTGGACACCGTCCAGTTCGGCGGCAGCGTGCGCTTCACCGCCTCGATCCGCAACACCGGTGACGCCGAGGCGCGGCTGACCATCGATTACATCGTGCACCACCGCAAGGCCAACGGCGGCCAGACAGGCAAGACCTTCAAACTCACCACCCGCACCCTCGCACCGGACGAACGCGTCCAGGTGACGCGGGAGCACTCGTTCCGACCGATCACGACACGCCGCTACTACCCCGGGCGGCACGCGATCTCCTTGCAGATCAACGGAGTTGAGTCGGCCCGCGCCGACTTCGAACTGGCCGCCGCGGACACGCCGTGACACGGAACACAGGTCACCGCACAGGGGAAGCCGGTGCTGTTCCTCGCGGCGGGCGTGATCATGAGGCGACGACGGAGTGCCGCGTCCGGATGTGACACCACCACAGTGTCGGCCTCGGCAGGCTTCTACGAGCCGGTCGCCTCGTAGTCGGGGCGCGGGGCCGGGGCGGGCCGGGTTGCCGGGCGCATGGCCAGGATCAGTACGGCCAGCCCGGTGAAGATGACGGCGGCGACGATGCCGGTGACGTGCAGACCGGCGGTGAAGGCTTCCCGCGCGGTGTGCAGTAGCTCCGCGCCCTGATCGGCGGGAAGGTCCTGGCCGGCGGCGACCGCGCCGGCCAGCGAGTCGGAGGTACCGTCCATCCGGCTGCGGTAGACCACCGCGGCCACCACACCGAGCAGCGCGAAGCCGAGCGATCCGCCGAAGTAGTTGCCGGTCTCCGACATCGACGCCGCCGAGCCGGCGCGCTCCGGTGGTACGGACCCGAGCACCTGCCCGGTGCCCAGCGCGAACAGCGGGCCGGTGCCCAGCGCCAGGACGGCGATGCCGGTCATCACCAGCGGCAGGGCTCTCGCGCCGTCGGCGCCGACCAGCAGCAGGCTGCCCAGCGCCGACACCACCAGCCCGCCGGCGATCGCGGTCGTCTGCTTCATCCGCCGGGCCAGCCCCGGCGCGGCCATGGTGCCGACCGCCACGCCCAGACCCATGGGGGCGAACAGCATCGCCGACGCGACCGGCGAGTAGCCCAGCACGCTCTGCAGGTACTGGGTCACCAGCAGGCCCGTGCCGGCCATGGCGACGCCGGCGAAGACCAGCGCGACGAGTACGGCCGTGAACGGGCGGTTGCGCAGCAGCCGCAGGTCCAGCAGCGGCGTCTCCAGCCGCAGCTGCCGTCGTACGAACACGAACCCGAGGGCTGCCCCGACGACGAGGGCCACCGCCGGCCCGGCCGACACGCTCTCGACGGTCAGCTGCTTGATGCCGTGGATCATCAACAGCACCGCCGCGAGCGACAGTCCGACGCTGGCCGGGTCGAGCCGGCCGGCCTGATCGCTGCGGAACTCCGGCAGCAGGACCGGCCCGGCGAGCAGCAGCAACGCCATCGCCGGCACGGCGACCAGGAACACCGAACCCCACCAGAAGTACTGGAGCAGGAACCCGGCGAGCACGGGTCCGAGCGCGCCGCCGGTGAACTGGCAGGTCGCCCAGATCGCGATGGCCTTCCCGCGCTGCCGTTCGTCGCGGAACATGTTGGTGATCAAGGCAAGTGTGGCGGGCGCCAGGGTGGCGCCGGCGACGCCCAGCAGCGCACGCGCGACGATCAGCGTCAGCGGGCTGTCCGCGAAGGCGGCCACGACCGACAGCACCCCGAACGCCGCTCCGCCGATCAGCAGCAGCCGTCGGCGGCCGATCCGGTCGCCGAGCGTGCCCATCGTGATGACCAGGCCGGCCACCATGAGCCCGTAACTGTCACTGATCCACAGCTGCTGGACGTTGGTGGCACCCAGGTCGGCGCTCAGCTGGGGGAGCGCGAGGAGCAACGCCGTCGTGTCCATCGCGACCAGCAATGTCGGCAGCATGAGGACGACCAGCCCCAGCCACGCCCGGTTGACCCGCATATCCGAAACTCCCTGTTCTCTCGACGTTTCGCCGGTTGGTCGGAGCGGTCGAGAGCTTCTTGACATCGGTACGGGAGAAGATTTCCTGCGGGGGATGTCAAGACGGCGGTGGCGGCTCCGACCAACCGGTCGAAGGGCCCAGTCGGGGCTCGCGAACCATGAGGAGTACGACATGCAGTTCCTGATCAGCCTGCATATCAACCCGGCCGTGCTGGATGCACTGACCGACGAGGAGAAGGCGGCGATCGGCGACGGCCACGGCAGGTTCATCGAGGCACTGAAGGAGTCCGGCGAGCTCATCACCACGCAGGCGCTGGTCGACCCGTCGCAGGCCGCGGTGGTGTCCGTACGCAACGGCCAGCCGGTGGTGACCGACGGACCTTTCCTGGAGGCCAAGGAGTATCTGGGCGGCTTCTACCTGATCGACTGCGAGAACAAGGAGCGGGCGATCGAGCTGGCGGCGCAGATCCCGGACACCGCGATCGAAGGACTGGGGGTCGAGGTGCGGCAGGTGATGTTCGCTGACGGACAATTGGAGGCATGACAGCCCCCACCATCGAGGACCTGCTGCGCGAGCTCACGCCGCAGGTCCTCGGCACGTTGGTACGTCGGCACGGCCAGTTCGAAGGGTGTGAGGACGCTGTCCAGGAGGCCGTCCTCGCCGCGACCGTGCAGTGGCCGGCCGGGGGAGTGCCGGACAACCCGCGCGGCTGGCTGGTGACCGTCGCGTCCCGGCGGCTCATCGACCAGATGCGCAGTGACCACGCGCGCCGCGAGCGGGAGTCGGCGACGGCCACCGAGGTGGTGCCCGAGGACGTACCGGACACCGACGACACGCTCGTCCTGCTGTTCCTGTGCTGCCATCCGACGCTGACCGCCGCCTCCCAGACCGCCCTGACGCTGCGCGCGGTCGGCGGCTTGACCACCGCCGAGATCGCCCGCGCGTTCCTGGTACCGGAGGCCACGATGGCGGCCAGGATCAGCCGGGCCAAGCAGCGCGTCAAGGCCGCCGGCAGCTCGTTCAGCCTGCCGGACGGCGCGGAACGCGAGGAGCGGCTGCGGGTCGTCCTGCACGTGCTCTACCTGATCTTCAACGAGGGCTACACCGCCTCCTCGGGGAGCGAGCTGCACCGCGCCGACCTCGCGCACGAGGCGATCCGGCTGGCCCGGATGGTGCACGCGCAGCTGCCCGAGGACGGCGAGGTGACCGGGCTGCTCGCGCTGATGCTGCTGACCCACGCCCGCCGACAGGCACGTACGACGACGGCCGGCGACCTGGTGCCGCTGGACGAGCAGGACCGTACGAAGTGGGACCGCGCTCTGCTCGACGAAGGCACCGAACTGGTCAAGGCATCGCTGGCCGGCCCGGCCCTGGGGCCGTACCAGCTGCAGGCCGCCATCGCCGCCACGCACGCCGACGCGGCCACGGCCCAGGACACCAACTGGCCGCAGGTGCACGCCCTTTACCTGATCCTGGAACGGATCGCGCCCAACCCGATGGTCACTCTCAACCGAGCGATCGCGCTCGCCGAGACCGAGGGCCCGCCGGCCGGACTGGCCCTGCTGGCAACCTTGGACAGTGACGAGCGGATGGCCGGGCATCACCGGCTGCTGTCCGTACGGGCGCACCTGCTGGAGAAGACCGGCGACACGGCCGGGGCGTACGAGCACTACCGGCGCGCCGCGAAGTCCACCGCCAGCATCGCCGAGCAACGCTACCTGGAGTCCCGGGCCGGCCGGTTGAGACCATAGATTCCGCCCCGGGTCCGCAAGACCGCCGAATCCCACGGAGTCGCCGTCATCCTCGCGTCACGCCCTCAACGTGGGCGTGGCTCTTCAACGACGCCCCAGGCAGCAGCCGCTCGCCGAAGAGCACCGCGCAGGCCCCGGCGGTCAGCAGCCCGCCGGCGAGGAAGGCGCCCCGCACGCCCGCGAGCGGCAGGATCAGTCCGCCGAGCGCGGCGCCCGCCGCGATACCGGCGTTGTAGGCACCGGAGTTGGCCGCGAGTGCCATGTCGGTGCGGCCCGGCGCGCAGTGCAGCATCGCGTTCTGGGTGGTCATGAACACCGGCCCGAGCGCGCCGCCCATCAGCACCAGGAACACCACCGCCGCCACCGGATCGGTGCCGGCCGCGTACAGGCCGAGCATGCCCACCGCCTGCGTGGCCACGGCAGTGCTCAGCGCGGCGTGCGGGAAGCGGTCGAGCAACGCCCCGGTGATGCTCACCCCGGCCAGACACGCCACGCCGAACACCACGAGCAGGACGCTGACCGTGCTCGGCGGGAACCCGCTCACGTCGCCCAGGAATTTCACGATGTAGGTGAATCCCACGAACGCGCCGGTCGCGGCCAGGGTCCCGGCCGCCAGCACGATCCCGAACCGGCGGACGTCAGGACTGGCCGCGTAGGCGGCGTGCTCTTCTTCCGGACGCGAGGTCGGCAGCAGAACGGCGACCGTCAGCAGCGAAGCGAGCCCCAGAGCCGCCAGCATGGCGAACGGCACCGGCCAGTCGCTCCGTTGACCCAGCCAGGTCCCGGCGGGAACACCGAGCACGAGGGCGAGCGAACCGGCGACGGACAGCGCCCCGACCACACGCCCACGGACCTCGGGCGCGAACAGACCCACCGCGACCGGCCCCATCACGGCCCAGAACAGCGCCTGCGCGAGCGCGGTCAGTAGTCGCGCCACGAGGAGCGGACCGTAGGAAGTCGCCAGCGCCGCAACCAGACTGGACACGACCAGCGCGGCCAGCACTCCCGCGAGCACATGCCGTCGGGGTACCGCCCGCATGACGTGGGCGAGCGGCAGAGACGCCACAGCCACCGTCAGGCCGTAACCGGTGACCAAAAGACCGACCGCCGGCACAGACACCCGAAGGCTTTCGGAGATGAGCTCCAGCAGGCCGATCGGCAGGTTCTCCGCGGTGTTGAAGGTGAAGGCGGCCAGCATCAGGGCTGCGAGCACCGCCGACCTGTGCCATGGAGCCGGTTGCGCCGTGACCATGCGGTCTCTTCCTGAACTCGCGCGTCCCGCCTGCTCGGTGACACCCTCCTTGGAGGTACCTCACCGGCCTCAGCGGCCCCGCCGCAACCGAATTTCGGGCACGTCAAGCAGGTTCCAACCCCCTGAGCGTGGCGACGGACGCGTTCCGTGAGGCCCTCGCGCAGGCCGGGCATCGCCGAGGCGTTCGACCGTGACTTCGGCGAACTGCCGGTCGAAAAAAGATGTGGCCGGGATGTCGAGACCGGCGCGGCGGCTCCGTCCCAGGGGCAGATGCGGCCGGCGTGGCCGCACCATCGCACGTACCGGAAGGACAGCCATGCGAAAGCTCGTAGTCCAGCAGTGGGTCACCGTCGACAACATCGCCGCGGAGGAGGACGGCGGCCTCAGCTTCGTGTCGGGGGAGCCGTTCGACGACGAGATCACCGACGACCCCTTCAAGAACAACATGATGGGGTTCATCGAATCGGTCGACACGATGATCCTCGGCGCGAATACCTACAACCAGGCCAAGGGTTACTGGCCGTACGCCGACGACCAGGGTCAGTATGGCAAGAAGCTCAACAACCTCACCAAGGTCGTCGCCTCGTCGAAGCTGGATGACGCCCCCTGGGGCGACTTTTCCGCCGCCACTGTGACGCGCGACGCGGCCGCCACCATCCGGGAGCTCAAGGAGCAGAGCGGCAAGGACATCTGGCTGTGGGGGAGCTTGACACTCATGCACTCCCTGCTGGACGCCGGCGTCGTCGACGAAGTCCGGATGCTGGTCTGCCCGGTGTCCCGTGGCAAGGGAACGCGCGTTTTCGAGGATCGGCAGGACCTGAAGGTGGTCGAGGCCACCGCGTTCGAAAACGGCCTGGCAATTCTGCGCTACGAGATCAAGAAATAGGCGGAGGGCTCCGCACTTTCGAAGAACCGGATGCCGACGATGCTGCTCGTTCGGGCATCGACCGGCATCCGCTCTTCCGATCTCCGACCCGTGAGCCCATTCCAACCGGACGGCAGGCGCGGTGAGTTGAAAGATATCCCGGGGCGTCCGACAGAAGAAGTACGTGCCCCCAGCGCCGTCGTCGGCGAAACCCGCGAGCGCGGCGCCGGAGGCGAGGTGGACTTCCTCTGCACGGCCGCCTCCTGGGGCCGTCCCCCGGATGGATCCTGGATCCTTCGGCGCCCGGAAACTCTCTCCGAGACCGCCCAGCTTCACCTCAAGACCGTCCGGGCCCGCTGTCCTGAACCGGACTTCCTCACCCGCCGTGTCCGCTTCTTAGTGATCATGCTCACCGAGCGCCAGGGCGAGTGCCTGCCGGACCGCAGGTGACCAGCTCCGTCTCCGGAGTGGTGGGCGGCGCAGTTCACCCGCGCCGCCCTGCGCTACGCCGCTCCGCGCCAACGGGACCAGGTTCACGGCCCCGGCGGGCCGCGTGGCGCCGCACTCCGAGACGAGGTCCGTCAGGTGCAACCCGGCCCAGATCATGGGCGTTGATCTCTGGTGGCGTCCGCCTTCGCCGTGTAGCGTCATCGTCAGATGTCGTGGTTCGCATGATCTGCCCGCGCTCCGGCGTGGGCTTCTTGCTGTGCAGTGCCGGACCAGGACGATCACCTCCGGATCCGCGCGGTGCGGATCCGATATCGACTGAGAGGCACCAGCATGGCCAGCGGAACCGTGAAGTGGTTCAACGCCGAAAAGGGCTTCGGCTTCATTGAGCAGGAAGGCGGCGGCCCGGACGTCTTCGCGCACTACTCCAACATCAACGCCTCCGGCTTCCGCGAGTTGCAGGAAGGCCAGGCCGTGACCTTCGACGTGACGCAGGGCCAGAAGGGCCCGCAGGCGGAGAACATCACGCCCGCCTGACCTCAGGCCAGCACGTGACCAGGGCCCCGGAGCAGACGCTCCGGGGCCCTGGCGCAGGCCACTCCGGCGGTGCGTGTCCGGGCTGCACCGGTAACCGCGTCGAAGCCGTAGACCCAGCGCGCGATCTCTTCGCGCAGCGGTCGCCCGGTGCGGTCGGGAGCGCGCACGTCCCGGTATGAAGAGGACCGTCGCCTCCGTATCGCTCCGCTGACCGTCGCAGCCCCGTCCCATCCGTCACCACCGACCGGCATCACCCACTACGGGAGGCGGCCGCAACTACCTGGGACCGTCTGCACCCGCTGCTGGTCGGCTCCAGGCGTGGGCCGTCAGTTCCTCACGCATCCTGGCCGTAGCGCGCGGCGATGTCCTCGGAGCCGGCCCACCGACTGTAGGTGGGCGACTGCGGCCAGCCCTCGGGTGAGTCCTGCCACTCCTCCTGCCGCCCGTACGGCAACAGGTCGATCAACGCGAAGGTGTGACTGAGCTGCTCGGTGCCTCGGCCGTTGGTGTGCCAGGTGCGATAGACGGTGTCGCCGTCGCGCAGAAAGACGTTGACCGCGAACCCACCGCCGGGCGGTGCGCCCACGTCGGTGCCGAACGGGCTGTTCGCAGTGGAGTACCAGGTCATCTTGTTCCCGACCCGCTGTTTGTACGTGAGAGCCTCGTCGATCGGGCCCTGGGTGACGATGACGAACCTGGCGTCGTAGGCCTCCAGAAACTCCAACCGGGTGAACTGCGACGTGAACCCCGTGCAGCCCGGGCACTGCCATTTCTCGCCGGGGAACCACATGTGGTTGTAGACGATCAGCTGAGGCTTGTCGCCGAAGACGTCGGCCAGCCGGACCGGTCCCTCCTCGCCCTCGAGGGTGTAGTCGGGCATCTCGACCATCGGCATGCGGCGGCGCTGGGCGGCGATCGCATCGAGTTCCCGGGTCGCGGCCTTCTCCCGAATACGCAGGTCGTCGAGTTGGCGCTGCCAGGTCTCGGCGTCGACGACGGACGGTAGTGGCTTGGCGGTCATGAGTTCCTCCGAAGTTCACGGCTTGCGGTCCGTATGTGTAGACCGCGCCCAGTCGCCAAACTCATCGCTTTCCGGCCGAGACGCTGGGGAGATTCCGGCATGTGGTGCCGAGCAGTGCGGTCGGTGCGGTCAGGGGTCAAGCTTTGACCCATCGTTTGACCAGAGCGGTGAAGGCTGTCTCGTTTGCCTTGATGTCGGCGAGGTCTTTGAACGTGACCACTGCCCGGTCGCTGGATCGCCACCGCATCATGCCGCTGTCGTCAACGAAGGTGAAGGACGTGGTGTCGTCCTTCACCTTGGCGCCGCGGTGGAAGATGAGCTGGACGTCCTTGGACCTCAACTGGAAGGTCACTCGGTCAACACCGTCGTAGCAGAAGCTCGGCGCGTTCCACTTCACTTGCTCGGTGATCTGCGGATCCGCCCGCAAGACAGCGGCGCGGAGGTACTCGACTGCTTCCCTGTGCGGATGATCAACCGTCTCCATCAGCTGATCGACCTTGTCGCTCTGGCTCGTCATCCTGTGGATTCCCCTTGGCGGCCGACAACGGGAGGTCCCCCGTATCAACATCGTGGCACGCTGATACACGCCCGGTTCGGCATCCGGAAGGAACGGCTGGGCAACGACGGACCCCACGGCGGGATCGAAGTCGGCGACGAACAATCTCGCCGGTTTCACAGGCCACTCGTAGATCACGTGGCTTGTGTCGTCGCCGCCCGGTGGGTCGCCGGTGCATCGTGGTCCTGGCCGACCCCGTCGGTTGGGGGCCTTCCCCTCAGTCGGCGCCCCCGAAGTCGCCCGCGTCCACGTCACCGTGGTCGGCCGAGCCGGAGTCGTCCAGGAGTTCCTCCCCGTCGCGGGCCCGCCGTTCCCGGTCGGCCGCCCAGGCCCGCTCTTGTGATCGGTGGGTGAGGGACACCGCTGTGATCAGGCCCGCCAGGCACGCCATCATGAGAGCGGTGCCCGCGATGAGCAGGGCGGCCATGGGGCCCTCCGTGTCGTCCATGACGTTGTCCATCACCACCGCCCCCGGGAACATGCCGAAGATCCAGGTGCCGCAGACGGTGGCCACCGTCACGCTCTGGTAGAGGTCGGAGATCTTTGCCACCTCCCATGGCGTCGCCGCCCGGCCCGGCCAGGCGACCGGCACCAGCGCCACCGCCTGGCACACCAGACAGGCCACTTGGAGGACGACGACACCGCCGAACGTCACGTCATGCGACCAGTAGTGCGCGAGCCCGGCCACGGCACAGAGCAGCAGGGCGGCGTCGCCCACCAACACTAACGTCCGGCGGGACCGCACGGTCGCCACCAGACCGTCCACCAGGTCGTCCCAGAACCATCCCCAGGCGTCCGCTTTCAGTCTGAGCTGGACCCGGACTCTGTCGATCATGCACGCCCCCGTTCATGCGTTCGCAAGTGCGTCCGTGGACCGCATCATGCCCACATCGGGGGAGTCGCAAAGGCGGGGGAGTGCGGGGCGCTCACCTGGGGAACACCCGCCCGGCCGGCCGGCGCCCCGTTGAGCCGCGCACCCGGCGATCGTCGACGTCAACGCCGCGTCGCCCAGGCGGGATGGGGCCGTCAAGAGTCGTGGACGTCAATCGCGCCAGGTGCCCGTCCAGTCGTAGAGCGGCGCCGTGGTCGCGTACTCCCGAAGGTAGGCGATCTTTTCCCCTTCGAGTCTGGCGATCGTCGCGCCCTCGAACGTGGCCGCTTTTCCCTGCCAGGTGCAGGAAAAGATCCATTCAGCGCTGAGTGACCCACCGGTCGTCCCCTGCCAGGTGATCTCCCAGCTGTCGACCGAACCACCGGCACCGAACCAAGCGCGCATCCACTGCTCGACCCGTTGCCGGGAGCGGTAGACCGGGCCGTAGGACTCGACGATCACGCAGTCGTCGGTCAACGTGCCCAGCACTCCGGCCACATCATGTCGTCGCCACGCGTCGATGTAGGCATGTAGTTGGTTCTTCATCAGGCCATTGATTCTTTCACGGGCTCGGCGATCGTTCGGCGACGCGGCCGCGTTCGGTGGCTTCCCCGTCCAGTCACGCCGGCACGTCGTTCGTCAGTACCCGAGTGGTCGGCGACAACGACCGCGCCCGTACGGCATCCGGATGTTCGGCCGTCGCTTCCAACAGACCTGCGGCGCACCGCGATACCCCCCACCACCTGTCTACGGCTACCGGCCATGCCGATCCCGATCAGCGAAGTAGGCTCGTGTCCATGGCTCCGCTCTTACCGTTCCTGATCTTGATCGGTTTCCTTGTCGCGGTCCTGGGTTTCTTCGCGTGGCTGGCATCACGTATTCGTCTGAAGCAGGACCTGCGGAGGCAGCGGATCGTCGCCCGCTTCGGCCACGTTCTCGCCGCTCGCGACGCAGCCTTGGCCGCTGGGTCGATCGCCTGAGGCGCGGTCGCTGAGCGATGGGCACCGCATCGCTGGTTGCGGGAGTCTCGCTCGTCCGTGACCACGGCATGAGCCGCCCCGCCCTTCCAGGTGGGTCTTGATGCCTGCACGGTGCACATTCGCCGCGCGGGAGACGACGGGCAGGAACCGTAGGTACGGCCGCGAGCCCGACCAACTGCTCACACTGTGGTGACACCGGCGCCCGCACGACGCAGGGCACTCCCAGGCTTCGACCGCAGGAACCCCAGTATCGAGGCGTTTGACAGCGAACCCAGTCGTTCGAGCGTCCTCGCCGGCGAAACTGACCGTGTGAGGTGAACAGGCTGTGTCGTGGCCGTCGGCCTGGAGATCGTTCGCACCCGGCACGGCGGCTCCGGCAGAGACCAACTGCGCGCCCAGGCTCGGCTGCGCGGTGTTCGGCCGGGTGATGGTCTGCCCGATGTTGCCGAAGCTGGTAGCTATGGGCACGCCTTCAGCCGGAGAACCTCTTGGCGAGGTCCCGGTGCCATTCCGCGGCCCTGGTCGCGTGGTCGCCGGTGATGGGCATGCCGGGCTGGTTCAGGCGCTCGATCTGGTTGGCGAAGCGCAGGTGCTCCCGGTGGGCGTGTTCTCGGCAGGCCAGGCAGGTGACGTTTTCCGGGCGGGGAGAGGTCATCGCGTAGGGCACCGGGCGTCCGCAGCCGGTGGTGACGATGCTCGGTGAGTCAGGCACGCGGCCGAACGTCGACGCGATCACGTTGCGGACGTCGGCACCGGTCTGGAGCAGTTTCTGCTCGACGTGGATGTGCGGATCGGTCTCGCTCATCTGTGTCCATGCCTCCGTCCCGGCCGTTCGGAACCAGGCTAGCGGTGTGACGCCAGGCTGGGGACACCGAGGAACTGAACTGCCAGTCTGTCGGAGGCTCAAGCCTGCCCCGAGCTGGGGAGCCGTCGGTTGAGGCTGGTGTCGAGGCCCGCCTCACTGCGATCAGCCACGTCACGCATCACACCTCTTCGAACAACCACCCGCCGCCGCCGACCGAAACAGAACTGATCAGCCTGTCGGGGCGGCAGGCCTGCTTGCGCGGACGTCGGCGGACCGAGCCGACAGGCTTGTCCGGGCCGTTCGGCAGACGCGTTCAGCTTGCTGGACACCTGGTTGTGGGTGCCGAAAGTGCGGCACCGTGGTGCGGTCCGCGCGGTACCCGACAGGTGTCCAGTCGGGTGCTCAGCTGGAGACTTCTTCTGCCTGCTGCTTGTCCTGGGCGGGCTGCGAGCCGGCCGAGGCGGTGTAGAAGACGGATGAGCCCTGCTTCGTGCGGTGAGCGTGGCTCTTGGCGACCAGCCCTTCAAGGGTGGTACGCACGACGGTGGTCTTGATGTTGCGGTCGGGGTGGGCCTGCCCGAGTGTGGCGGAGATTTCCGCGGCGGAGCGCGGCTCGCTCTGCTGCTGCAGGTGGCCGCGGATCAACTCGACGAGAGTCGGCTTTGCGACGGCTTTGGCATCCGTCGTGGACGAGGCCTTGGCGGCGGTCTTCTTGGAGGTTGTCTTCTTCGCGCTGCCGGCGGCTGCCTTCTTCTCTTTGCCCTGCTTGGCTTCCGCGGAGGCCTGCCGGGGCACGGACGGCGTAGCCGTGGCGGGCGCCGCGGCAGGCTCTGCTCCTGCGGTGTCCGCACCGCCGAGTGCCTTTTGCATGTTGGTCAGCACGGTGTGGTCGTGCTGCAGGGCGTGCAGTTGTTCCTGCAGCGCGTCGATTTCCGCAGTGATGCGTTCCTGATCCTTGGTGTTGTGCTCGAGGTCGCCGGCCACCTGGGCCGTGTACTGCGATGTCAATTCGGTGGTGGGAGTCTGGGTGTCAGACATGGTGCTGACCTTTCCTCGGTTTGCGGCCAGGGAAGAAGGAACCTGCGGAGCGGGCGTCAGCGCTGGGCAGTGATTCCACTGGCGATGATTGAGTTACGGGAGGACCACGACTGTTTTGGGCCACCCCGGCGTAGAGATAGTACGGGTGCGCGGAGTCAGTTGTTCCGCTCGCGTGGTGTGAACGCCCCGAATTGGTGCTCGCGGGATGGGCCGGACCTGCTCGTCGGCTCTCCTCAAGGGTTATGCGGCGGTCGGGCGTGGGCCGAGCGCACGTGTGTGCGCGGCGGTGCCGGTGGCCTTACGTCGCCGCCTCGACCGCCTGTGTCCCGACGACGATCAGCAGTGCGAGCCGTTCGGCGTCCTCGCTCCCGGGCTCGTCGGGGGCGTGGCACCGAGTTGCCGGCCGACACATGTCACGCGCAGCTGGGACACGCCCGAGTAGGCGTGAGCCGACGCTGGTTCTGCGCGGACCTCCTCCGCGAAGCCATCGACGGTGCCGTCGGCGAGTAACCCAGCCCGCTTGCCACCATGCGGCCGGGTCCGGCATCACGACGAAGTCGGCGCAGCCTGCGCCCAGCCGTATGTCTCAGGGAGCAATAGGTGTCCGGCGTAGCCATCACGCAACCGCGGCCACCGTCTTCAACCGGCCCGTCCTGGCGCTGCGGATGGCCGACTGCCGACTCGGCCGCTCACCCGTCGGCCGGCCCTGCGGAAAACCGGACCACGGCTGCTGGGGGTACCACGAGTGACCCTGTGAGGGGCCGTGGCCAGGATGGGAAACATGACGTCCCTTCCTCTCCCACGACGCGAGTTCCTGGCGGCAACCGCTCTGGCGATGTTGCCACCGGCGGGCACGACCGCCGCACGGCCCCGGCCTTCCCGCCGCTCCGGGATTCGACTGTGCCTCCCCGAGCCGACGGGTCCTTGCACGATCGGGACGCTTGCGCTGCATTTGGTGGACCGTACTCGGCCCGACCCGTGGAGGCCGTCGGTGCCGTACCGCCAGCTGATGATCAGTCTCTGGTATCCGGCTCTTGTGTCAGGCCACGAGCATCGCCTCGCGCCGTACATGGAGCGCGGCGCGGCCGAGCGTTTCGACGCCCTGACGCCGCATCGCATCCCACCGGGCACCGTGGACTGGGCGAGCACGCGTACACACGCCTACCTGGCGGCGCCCGCGGATGTACGGGGCGGCCGCCGGCCGGTGGTGGTCTATTCGCCGGGCAGCGCCGACCCGCGCAGCTGGGGCACCCTGCTGGCGGAGGAACTGGCCAGCCACGGCTATGTGGTTGTCACGGTCGACCACACCTATGAGGCTCCGGGTGTGCAGTTTCCCGACGGCTCGGTCAAGACCAATGAGGTGCTGTTCGAGGAGTTCGCGCGGGCTCACCGCGAGGGCACCGTTGCCGACCTGTTGAAGAAGATGCTGCGTGCCCGGATCGCCGACACCCGCTTCGTGATCGGCCGGCTCGGCGCGTTGCCGTACGGGCTGTCGGGCGTGCTCGACCCACGCCGGGTCGGCCTGGCCGGCCAGTCGGCGGGCGGGTTCACCGCCGCTCAGAGCATGTACGAGGACAGGCGAATCCGAGCCGGGATCGATCTGGACGGCACCCTGGAGTTCAACCAGGAGCCGAACGGGACCAACCTCTCGCCGGTTGCCGCCCACGGCCTGGACCGCCCGTTCCTCCTGATGGGTCGCGAAGGCAGCGATCACGCCGGGACTGAGCCGTCATGGGCGGCGTTCTGGTCCCACAGCACCGGTTGGCGCCGCGACCTGACCCTGCGCGGTTCCCGGCACCAGACATACACCGACCTCGCGGCGGTCATGCCGCAGACCGGGCTCGGTCAGGACGTCGTCGACAAGACCATCGGCACGATCGACCCCACCCGTGCGATCACGGCGATCCGGGCCTGTGTGACCTCCTTCTTCGATCGCTGGCTGCGAGGGCGTGACAACCACCTTCTGGACGGTCCCTCGTCGAGTTGGCCCGATGTCTCCTTCGTCTGGTGAGTACCTGTGGTGTGGATGGCCGGACAGACGGATCCGATACGGGCCAGGGTGCGGCTGCTATTCGATCGGCGACGACACCTTGCGGGGCGTCAACGGCCGTCGCAAGGGAGCGGCCAACAGCCTGGCCGCGCTCAAGTCCGTCCGGGCCGCCCGCCCGGACGGCGCCCCGATCCACGTGATCCTGGACAACCTCTCCGCACACAAGGGCACGAAGATCCGCCGGTGGGCGCAGAAGAACAAGGTCGAGCTGTGCTTCACTCCGACCAACGCCTCCTGGGCCAACCCGATCGAGGCGCACGTCGGGCCATTGCGGCAGTTCACGCTCGCCAACTCGAACCGTCCCAACCACACCGTCCAGACCCGCGAGTTGCACCGCTATCTGCGGTGGCGTAACCAGAACGCTCGGCACCCCGATGTCCTGGCCGCCCAGCGACGCGAACGCGCCCGCGTCCGCAGCGAGAAGGGCATCCGCTGGGGCGGACGCCCACTGCCCGTCACGACCTGATGCCTGGCTCACGACCGCCGCCGAGCCCTACCACCGCGGCTCACCCCCGGGGCCGAGCTTGGACGGGCTGTGCCGTGTCCGGCTGCGGGCCCGGGCCGTAATTCGCTTGCCCTGACTACGGGTTAACGCTGCACTGTGGCCAGACACCATGAGTCGTGGTGCCGGTATCCCGAGGAGGCAGCGGCAACAATGGAGATCCGTTCCACGACCGACAAGGATCTTGAGGTCTTCGTCGACACAGTCCATGCCGCGTTCGGGCTCTTCCCGCAAACCCCGATCGAGGGCGGCGGGCTCTGGTGGTCGGCGCTCGAAATGGACCGCTGTCTGCTCACCCTGACAGCGGACGGGCAGCCTGTCGGCACCGCCGCCGCGCACTCCTTCGAGCTCACCCTGCCCGGTGAGATCCTAGTCCCGGCCTCCGGGGTGACCGCCGTCGGCGTCCTGCCCTCGCACCGGCGCCAGGGCGTGCTCAGCGCGATGATGCGGCATCAGCTCGCCGAGTTGCGGGCAGGCGGGGAGTTCCTTTCCGTGCTGCTGGCCTCTGAGGCCCCGATCTACGGCAGGTTCGGCTACGGACCGGCGACCTACACGGCGCAGCTGACGGTGCCGCGCCACAAGGCCGCCCTCGCCGTTCCCCGGGCACGCGGAGTGGCCGACGCACCAGCGACCGGCTCGGACAACGGCTCGGTCGAGGTGCTGCGTCGGGCCGAGTGCGGCGAGATTCTGGAAGAGGTCTACGACCGGTACCGCCGCGCCCAGCCCGGCGCGCTGTCCCGTCCGCACCGCTGGTGGGCCTTGCGCGCGGGGCAGCCCCCGATCTCGCCGGCGCCGCGCTACGTCGCCGTCCACCGGGACGCCGACGGCGTCCCGGACGGGTACGCCAGCTACTCGGTCGAGTCCGGCACCCTGACGGTCGACGAGACCATCGCCACCGACGACGCCGTCTTCACGCCCCTGGCCCGGTTCGTACTCGGACACGATCTGGTCTCTCAGGTCGTGTTCAAGCACGTCCCGCCCGGGCACCCGCTGCGCTGGCAGTTCGCGGACTTCCGCGCCGGCGAGGTGAGCGGCGACATGGACTGGCTCTGGGTGCGGCTGCTGGACGTCCCGCGTGCTCTGACCGCGCGCGGCTGGTTCACGGACGGCGAGCTCGTCCTCGACATCGACGACCCGTTCTTCGGCGAACACGGCCGCTACCTGCTGACCGTCCGGGACGGCAAGGCTGACTGCGTCCCCACGGACCGGAAGCCCGACCTGTCCATGGACGTGCGCGACCTGGGCTCCGTCTACCTCGGCGGCACCGCCCCGAGCACGCTCGTACGTGCCGGACACATCCAAGCCCACCGCCCCGGCGCGGCCACCCTCGCCGACTCCCTCTTCCGCGCCGACCGTCCCCCGCACTGCCTGCACTGGTTCTGACCGCGCGCTCGCCGACCCTGCACAAGTCTCGTCAGCCCATAGTCACCCGTCGGGGCGGATGCTACCGACGGGCGAAGTGGCGAGTGGGGCCAGCCAGGAGCAGGGGCGAGGGCGGCCGGGCTGGAGCGGGCACACCGTCACGAACGGCCGGACAACCTCGCCTTCCCTGCGGCGGCTCGGCGAGGAACTGACCCACTACCGCTGCCTCGCCCACGGGCGGGCGGCCCGGGAATGGATCGCCTACTGAGCACGCTGCCACGCCATGCCGGTGAACCTATGTGGTCACAGCATTAGCGGCGTAACTTGCTCGTTCGTGGCCGATTCCCGGACTCCCGCGCTCCACCCGGTCCCCGCGCCCGTCGTCCGCGAGCCGGGGCTTGCGCACGTGGTGACGCTGCAGCGCCGGCGCCAGGCAGAGGCGCACCTGGAGGATGAGGAGGGCTTCTTCCTCGACACGCTCGCCGAGTACGGGTGGGCACGTGATGCGGGAGGGCTGGCCCCGCGACCCGCGACCAGCTGATCAAGCCGATCATCGAGCTGTGTGACTACTACTCGCTGGCGGCGTGGCGGATCACTCCGCGTCATCTCGACAGATACTTCGCCGGCCCTGGGAAGAGGCCCGAAGTACCACACGGCAGAAGATCACGCGGATCGACGCGTACCTCGCCTTCCTGGAGCAGCGGTACGCGGGCGAGATCTCCTGCGATCAACAGAGCGTGACCACCAGCAGGGCCCAACCGCTCAACTTCGAAGACCACATTGGTAGCGAGTCTGAGACGACTCGCTACCAATGGCGAAGGCGGACGAGCGCTCAGCGCCTCGTCTCGTACCTGGTCAGGACCACGCCGCCGGGAAACGTCCGCGTCTCCACCAGGTTCAGATTCACCCAGTTGTCCAGCGCGGCGAAGAACGGCGTGCCGCCGCCCCCGAGGACCGGCGCGGTGGCCAGCACGTACTCGTCAATCAGCCCGGCCCGCATGGCCGCCCCGGCGAGCGTCGCGCCGCCGATGTCCATCGGGCCGCCGTCCTCGGCCTTGAGCCGGGTGATCTCGGCGACCGCGTCGCCGGTGACCAGTCGGGTGTTCCAGTCGACCTTGTCGATCGTCGAGGAGAACACCACCTTCGACATGTCCCGCCAGCGGCGCGCGAACTCGATCTCCGCCGGGGTGGCGTTGGGCTGCTGGTCGCCGGTCGGCCAGTAGGAGCTCATCGTCTGCCACAGCTTGCGCCCGTACAGCGTCAGGCCAGTCGCCTGCAACAGGTCGGACCAAAACTGGAACAGCTCGTCGCTCGGCACGCTCCAGCCGATGTCGTCGCCGGGCGCGGCGATGTAGCCGTCCAGGGTCACGTTCATGCCGTAGATCAGTTTCCGCATGGCGCCAGCCTTCCGTGAGTCGGTCTCACGCGTACAGACCGGCGCGGCGCGGGAAACTCATCGGTGCGCGATCTGAGCTCACAGGTAGTCCTCGTGGTCAGGGCTCAGTGTGGCGGGAGGCGGCGCACGACTGGACACCATTCGGGGCGGGCGGCCTCTTCGGCCAGCGTCGGGACCCGCACCACCGGAAGCGCTCGTCCATCCGTAGCAGCTTGGCCAGCCGCTGGGCATCCCGTTTGTCGGTCTTGATCCGGTGCCCGCGGGGCGCTCCATCTTCGACCTTCGACGGGGCTGCCACCACGCAGCGGAGCCCGGTCGAGTCCAGGGCCCGGGCCAGCACGAACCCGCTCGGTCCTGCCTCATGGGCCACCGTCACCGCGACCAGCTGCGGCAGCGTGGCCACCCACGCCAATATGTTGTGCGTCTCGGCGTCGAGCCCTCGCCCGTCTCGCCGTCCAGGGCCCAGGCCATCGTGGTGCGGGCGTGGACATCCAGACCGACCGCTTCATACGGTCTACAGGTGATGGCCGCGTTCCGCAGCGCTGCCGAGGCGGTGCCTCAGGCGCCGCTTTCCGATATCGGAGTGCTGGGCATCGACGAGACCCGGCGGGTCAAGGCCCGCTGGGAGAAGGACCCGGAGACAGGAAAGTGGTCTCCGGCAGCGGATCGCGGGCACACCGGATACATCGACGCCGCAGGTCACGGTGGGCTGCTCGGCCAGATCGAAGGACGGGCCACCGGTGATGTGCCGGCCTGGCCGGCCGGCACCCCGCTTGCCGGGCGCCAGGCCATCCGGTTCGTGGCCATCGACATGTCACCGTCCTACCGGGCCACCGAGCGCACCAGCCTGCCGCACGCCACCGTGGCGGTCGATCACTTCCACTCTGGGGCACGCTCGGCAAACTATTTGAAGGCCCACATCTGCCGCTGGTTACCGTTCTGACACCGTTCCGTAGTGACATGTCCCAAAGGGGCCGACGCGGTCAGGCAGTCCTTGGTCTGCCAGTTCTTCACGTAGCCCTCCGAATAGCGCGTCCACTTCTGCCAGTTGTCGCCACTGCATTGGACGACTCGAACGTCCGATCCCGTTGGGCCGGCGAGCATGCACTGGTGATGGGGTCGAGTCTCCAGTTCCCGGCCGTAGTTACGAATGCTGTTCCCCGCACCCTGTATCCAGACCTTGTACGGGCTGGGGGAGGAGCAGTCAGTGGTCGCGACCCCTACGAAGTGGTACAGACACTGCTTGGTCTCATAGTTCTGGATGGTGAACAGCGAGCCTTCCGGCAAAGTCGCCTGAGCCGACACCGCAGCCGTGGCCGACGTCGTTTCCTGGGTTCCAGCGGATGCCGAACTCGCCGTGGGGACAGCCAGACTCAGCAGGATCGCCGCAGCGGCCGACGCACCGAACAGGGTGCGCTTGTTCCGGCCCGCGAGACGTGGGAAAGACAGCATTTCGAAAACCTTCCAGGTGGATTGGTGCAGGAGATACCGAGCGTCGAATGGCGCGGTCAGTCGGTCAGTCGGTCAGTTGGGGTGGTTCGGTGAGATGGAGATGCGGGTTTCCGAGAAGCGTCGCTCACGCGGAGGGAACGGCGCGGGCGATACAGATGCGCGCATCGAGCCGTGAGCCGGCTTCGTAGAACATGTACTCGGTGCCGTTGTCGGTACCGAAGGACGGCGCGGCCACGCGGCCCTCGTCCGAGGCGATCGGCGAATGGAAGACGCCGAGGTGGTTCTCGCGGTCAAAGGCGTTGCCGACCTCGGTGATGCGCATCCGGCCGTCGTTGCCGTGGTAAGCGACGTAGGTGGTGCCGTTGCGTTTGACCAGGGTGGGTCCGGAGATGTCGGTGACGCCGTCCGGCTCGGGGTTGACCAGTGGGGTAGAGCTGAACTGCCAGTTGTCCCAGCCGTTGGGCGACCAGCCGTAGAAGATCCGCCGCCCGCCCCGTACGCCCATGAAGACCATGACGTACCTGTTGCCGCGTCCCGGCAGGGTGTGCTCGAAGACCCGGGCGTAGGAGGTCTCCGAGGTGCCGGGTACCAGACGGGTGCTCAGGATCGGCGTTTCGTCGGTGAAGTGGAGGCCGTCCGCGGACCGCGCCACGCGCGTCACGGTGTTCTCGCCGTGGAAGTAGCAGAAGAACTGCCGGGTGGTCGCGTCCCAGGTGACATGAGGGGACGAGACATGACTGACCGTGGTGCCCGGCAGGTGCCGGTCGATGAGCGGATTGCCCTCGTACTCGGTGAACGGCCCCTCAAGGGAGTCGGCGAACGCCACGCAGATACCGCCCGGGTTCTCGTGCGGCGCGTAGTACAGGTAATACCTCGCCCGGGCACCGCTGATCTTGTCGTACACCCCGCGGACGCACGGGAAGATGAACTCCTTGGTGGGATTGTGAGCCGGTACGGCCGGCAGGACGATCGCGTCCCGCAGATACCGGTACGTCGGCATCCCGCCCGGGCCCGCGGCCCGCGCCGGCCCCGCGCCGGCGAGAATCCCGCCCGCTCCCGCGGTGATGCCGACCGCCGCGGCCGCCGCACCGCGCAGCACGCTGCGCCGACGCACCGGTGACTGCCTGTTGGGGTCCAAGTCTTCCATTCCGCCCTTTCTCGGCGCGTAGATCAGCCCTGCGGGACGAAGCTACGGGCAACACCAAGGGCCGAGTTGCCTGTCCGTGCCCGAGGACTTGGCCCGGAGCGACTCATCGGCTCAACCGGTTCACCTCCAGGCCCGTCATGACAACGGGGAATGACCACGACAAAAAAAGGGGTCTTAGATTCA
The DNA here is from genome assembly GCF_040654355.1 of Streptomyces sp. NPDC050704. Taxonomy (NCBI): domain Bacteria; kingdom Bacillati; phylum Actinomycetota; class Actinomycetes; order Kitasatosporales; family Streptomycetaceae; genus Streptomyces; species Streptomyces sp. NPDC050704. The sequence goes on from NZ_JBFAHW010000023.1 coordinate 89,772, forward strand.
ACCGGTCAAGGCAACACTCTCGGCTGGGGTGCGGAATCCCAGACACTTGCGCGGACGGTTGTTGAGCTTCGTCGCGATGGCGTCAAGGTCGTCCTGGCTGAACGTCGACAGGTTCGTGCCTTTGGGCAGGTACTGCCGGAGCAGCTTGTTGGTGTTCTCGTTGGTGCCACGTTGCCAGGGGCTGCGCGGGGCTGCGAAGAACACGTCGACGCCGGTGTCGACGGTGAGCCGCTTGTGGGCTGCCAACTCCATGCCGCGATCCCAGGTCAGCGTGCCGCGTAGTCGGGGGTCCATACGTTCGTAGGTCTCGGCCAGAGCGGGAACGACCACGGTGGTGTGGCGGCTGGCGAGTTTCACGACCGTGAGGAACCGTGACTTCCTGTCGACCAGCGTGGCGACCTGGCTGTTGTTCGAGCCGATCACCAGATCGCCTTCCAGATGCCCGAACTCGCTGCGGTCTCCCGCCGCCTGGGGCCGCTCCTCGATCGGTCGGGCATCGGTGATCTGCGAGCGCCACTGACCCTTCACCGTGTGGCGCTTGTTCTTCCGGATCGGACGGCCAGTTCGCAGGCGTTTGCACAGCTCGCGGGGGACCACCTTCCAGCGGGTGGTGTAGACCGATCGGTAGATCGTCTCGTGGCTGATCTCCATCGCCGGGTCGTCACCGTGGTGCAGACGCAGGTGGCCGACGATCTGTTCCGGCGACCACTCCTCCTTCAGCAGGGTCAGCACCGTCTGCCTCAACGCGGGCCTGCGGGCGAGCAGGCACTGCTTCGGGCGCCGGGCTCGGTCAAGTGCCCGTTCCTGCGCAGCGATCGCCCGGTAGACATCACGTCCGCCGTTATTGCTGACTTCACGGCTGATCGTCGACACCGCACGCCCCAGGAGGCCGGCGATGGCCCGGTAGGACTCTCCGGCACAAAGCCCGCGCGAGATCTCCTCCCGCTCACCCATGGTCAAGCTTCCGACGCGCGCTTTGCGGAGTTCGGGAGCGATCCCTCCATGGTGCTTGAGTACGGTGAACACCGAGCCGGGCGGCTTGCCGATCTGCCTGGAGATGACGCTGATCGATTCTCCGGCCCTCCAACGCCGCCACAAGTCGGCCTTCATCTCGTCCGACATCCCCGGCCGACCCAGTCTCGCCACGTAAACCGTCCTCAACCAGCACTGTTGCTCTGACCGGTTGAATCTAAGGGGACCACCATGAGCATCGTGCTGTCCACCGCATCGGTGCCCGCCAGGGAGCGGCTGGCCTACTGGCATGAGGCGATCAGTCAGACGTACGACCAGTTGGCGTCTGTCCGGCTGGACGTCTCCACGCCCACCGACGCGCCGTACAGGGGCACGCTTGCGGCCGGCCAGGTCGGCTCCGTATGTGTGGCCACGACGGATTCCGACCCCTTACAGGTCCGCCAGACCACACGGTGGGCCGCCGGGACGGACGACGAGTACCTCAACGTGTGCTTACAGGACCGCGGTCACCTGGTGATCGACCAGAACGACAGCCAGACACTGCTGCGGCCCGGCGCCCTCACCCTCTTCGACACCACCCGCCCCTACACGGTCACCTATCCCGCCGCCTTCCGCATGCACGTCATCCAGATACCGCGGTGGATGCTGGTCGTTCGCGCGTGCGACCTGCGGCGCATCACCGCGGTGCCCATCCACGCCGATACCGAAACCGCGTCGCTGATCATCCCGTTCCTCTCCCAGCTCGCCACCCAGGCGGGAGGCCGTCCGCCGCACATCGCCGACTTACTCGCCCGCAACGCCGCGGACCTGCTGGCCACCCTCATCGCCGAGCGACTGGACCGCGACGTCGCCGACATCAGCACCGGCACCGACGCCGCGCACACCGCGCTGCGGCTGCGCATCAAGGCCTTCGTCGACCGCCACCTCGCCGATCCCGACCTGTCCCCGCGGACCATGGCCGCCGCGCACCACATCTCCGTACGCCATGTGCACCGGCTTTTCCAGGACGAGGGCACCACCGCCGGCCGCTGGATCCAGCACCGCCGGCTGGAAGCCTGCCGACGCGAACTCGGCCGCCCGGGCCGAAACGTTCCAGCGGTGATGGCCATCGCACACCGCTTCGGCTTCACCAGCCCGTCCCACTTCAGCCGCGCCTTCCGCGCCGCCTACGGCGCGTCACCCCGCGAATGGCGCGCCACTGCCCAACTCGGCTCGACCGTGCGATCAACAAGCACCTGAACTGGGAGCGACCAGCCTGGCGCACGCGGATATCCACGCTAAGAGCTCGCAACAGGACCATGGGTAGGCCTTCTTGAGGCGCCGCCAGCAGATGAGGCTGCGTGCCGGGGAGACGAAGGCGTCGTGGAGTTCGAGGCGTCGTTCCCATCGGATGACGAGGCGTTTGAACTGGTGGAGGAGGGCGAAGTCCTGCCCGACGACGAAGCGGAGTTTGTGAAACTCCGCCTGTCGTGAGCGAAGTTCAGCCGTGTGGCGTGCCTGCTACCGGTTGGCCACGAGGAAGTCCTCCAGGATCTCGACAAACCGCGCCGGCTGCTCCTCGGCCGGGTAATGGCCGCAGTCGTCGAGGACGACCCCCGTGACGTCGTCGGCTGCCAGCCTCATCGTCTGGGCGGTACTCGCGCCGCTCCACAGCGCGCCGCCGACGGCGAGCACCGGCAGTGTCAGCCGGGTCTTGCTGCGCTGCTCGTTCTGCGCGATCGTCTCGTCCAGCGCCCGGTAGTACGCGAAGCTCGCCCGCAGCGCGCGAGGATCCGCGGTGATCGCGTCGACGTAGACGTCGACGGCGTACGCGGGGATCGCGGTCCGCGTGGCGGCCTTGGTGGCGAACTGCCAGCCGAAGAAGAGCTGCTCCCGTCCCCGGACCAGTTCCTCGTTGAGGTCGGTGAGCCGGTTGAAGCCGAACTGCCAGAGCTTCAGGTTGACCGCGGCCGGGCCGAAGAACGGCGGGGACGGCGTGAGACCGGGGATCACTGCTTCGAGGATGGCGAGCCGGCCCACCCGCTCGGGGTGATCGGCGGCGAGGGCGTATCCGGTCCATGTACCGATGTCGTGGCCGGCCACGTCGAACCGGTCGTGCCCGAGCGCGGCCATCAACGCGACCAGGTCGGAGGCCAGCGTGCCGGCGTCGTATCCGTCGTCGGGTTTGTCGGAGAGCCCGGCCCCACGCGAGTCGACGGCGACGACGGTGTGCCGGCGGGCGAGCGCGGGCATCACCTCCCGCCAGGCGTACCAGGTCTGGGGCCAGCCGCCGATCAGCAGCAGCGCCGGGCCGTCCCCGCCGGTGACCGCGTGCAGCCGCAGCCCGTTCACCTCCACGAGCCGGCTGGTGAAGACGTCAAGGAATCCGTCAGGCAGCCGCAGCGAACTCAAGCTTGTCATGCTGGCGACCATACCCATCTTTGAACGATCGGTACAAGATGTGTAGGCTGACGGACCATGGCAGGCCGCAAGCAATTCGACGTGGATGAGGCGCTACGACGTGCGATGCACGTCTTCTGGCGCTGGGGTTATTCGGAGGCATCGATCGATCGCCTGGCCGAGGGCACGGGTCTGGGCCGGGGCTCGCTGTACGGCACCTTCGGCGACAAGAGCGCCCTGTTCCGCAAGAGCCTCCAACGGTACGCGCAGACCTATCACTCGCTGTACGAGCAGGCACTGTCCGGCCCTCACCCGAGCCCGAACGCCGTTGTGGCCGCCTTCCTGCAGGTCGCCCTGAACCGTATCGCCGACCCGACGGTCCCGGACGGCTGCCTGCTCACGGTGTCGGCAACGCAGTTCCCGGCGCTTGACGCGGAGGGCCGGGCCATGGTCCGCGCCATGATCGACGGTTTGCGGGCGAGGCTGGAGCAGGCGTTGCTGGCGGCGGGGGCCGATGAGCAGGAGGCGGCAGAGCTGGCGTTGTGCACGCTGGCGACGAACAAGTCTCTGGCGGTGCTGAGTCGCGCCGGCTTCGCGGGCGAAGACCTGGCAACCGTCGCGGCAGCCGCCGCCAAGAATGCCAAGGCTCTGCCGAACCGGCCGGCCGAACCGTCGGGGCCGCGATAGGCGGGAACGACTCCGTCGCCAATGGAGCTGCAGCGACCTCGGGGCAGCCGGCGGCTCGGCAGGAAGTAGCTCGGCTCAGTCCTCGTGGGGGCTGAGTCGACCCGGGCGACGAAATCGTCCCACCGGGGGAAGAAGCTGACCTGAGCAGCCTCGATCTTCGGGCTGTTGGGACATATGAACCCCCATAACCCGCGCAGCGGGCTCGCCTCGGCCGCAAGCGCGCCGCTTGTGCCGCGTCCAGCAGTACCCGGCATCTCGCTCAGCCCACGGTGCGAGCACACCCCCGCTGTCCGGGCACTCGATCTCACCCGCCAGCAACCTGGCCTCGACCCTGACCACGTCCGCCTCTACCGCGAGCACCGGCGCTTCCAAGTGCGTCACGGTCCTCCCGGACTCGGCCAAGAGGTCTTCGGGAGGGCCTTCGCATGCCCTCAACTCACTGCCCACATAGGCATCTTGAGTGTCGTTGAACACCCCGGGTTCGGGACGCGCATCGTCGCTGCGGGCAAAACGGGGTTGCGGACTCGACACTGCTACGCCGTCCCCGGACTACTGCAATATCCGAGGGAAGCATCACCGCGAGGGGCGGCTCGGCGCCCTGGTGTGCGCCCTCTTACTCAACCGCGTTCGTCATCACCAATCAACGACGAGCATCCAGGTGCAACCTGTGGGTTGCGTCTACGGTGTCGGTGTGCAACTCTGAGGTTGCACCTAATGGCGACGCCTCAAAGGAGAGACCTCATGAGCGAGGACCGGATCGAACGCGAAACGCTGATCGCCGCACCGCTGGAGCGGGTCTGGTCGCTGGTGGCCCAGCCCGGGTTCTGGGTGGCCGACAAGGCGAGTCTGCCGGGCACGGTGGCCCGGGAGGGCGAGACGCTGGTGGCGAAGAATCCCGAGCACGGCGACTTCCCGGTGCGGGTGGAGACGGTGCGGCCGCCGACGTATCTGGCGTACCGCTGGACCAGTGCGTTCCCCGGTGAGGAACTGCGCGAGGACAACAGCACCCTGGTGGAGTTCACGCTGACTCAGGAGGGCGAGCGGACCCGGCTGCGGGTGGTGGAGAGCGGGTTCGCGGCGCTGGCTGCCTCCGAGGAACTGCGCACCCAGAACCTCAAGGACCACACCGCCGGCTGGCCCCAGGAACTCGACGCGCTCAAGAACCGCGCCGAACAGTAAGCCCCGTGATGAACGAACGCGACGGCACCGGCGACAGTGTCGACAGCGTGCTGAGCGCGCTGGCCGACCCGACGCGACGCCGACTGCTCGATCTGCTCGCCGCCCGGGGCGAGGCCACCGCGACGACGCTGGCCGAGCCGCTGCCCGTCTCGCGGCAGGCGGTGGTCAAGCATCTGGCGGTGCTGGATGCCGCCGGGCTGGTGTCCGGCAGCCGGGTCGGGCGCGAGGTGCGGTACGCGGTGCGGCCCGCGGCGCTGGACGCGACGGCACGGTGGATGACCGGACTCGCCGCCGACTGGGACCGAAGGCTGGCGAACATCAAGCGCGTCGCCGAGGCGGCGGAACGGGATTCGAGTTCGACGCGCCCCGACTGATTCGACAGGCTCGGCCGGACTGAAGGGAAACGCGCTATGGACACGGCAGCACTGCGCAGTGCCTACGACAGGTTGCTCGATGCGGCGGCCATCCCCGACCTCGGCGACGCCGACGACGGAGGATGGAACGCCGACCAGATCTTGGCTCATCTTCTCAGTGTCGACGCCTCAACCGCGGGGGTTGCTCTGGGTGTTGTCGCCGGCGCGCGGCCCACTTTCGACAACCGGATCTCCCTCGATGCCTGGAACCTGGACCGGATCATCGCCGAGCACTCCGGCCGGGCGGATCTGCTTGATCATGTCCGGAGTCAGGCCGCCGTCCTGTGCGACATCGCCGATCGGCTCAATGAGCAGGACGCCTCGGTACTGGTGCCGTCGCTCCTCCTGTCCAACGGCGCAGTCGTGTTGGATCGGCCGGTCCCAGTGGCGGGCCTCATCGATGGCCTCGCCGAGAGCCACGTGCCAGGACATACCCAGCAGCTCCTCGGGCTTCGCCGCACCGTCCCCGGACACGCCTGAAAGCGGCGGTCAACGTCGGCCACGCCTGCCGTACCGAGATCCGGTGAGCCCTCCACCCTTTCCTGAGGCCTCCTCGGCGACGATCTCGGAGCATCGCTCGACTTGCCTTCCGGGAAAGCCAAGGGGTAACTTTCCCGACAGGAAAGTTGAGCGGTTCGTCTCGGGTGGCCACACGCCGTCTCGGACCCTCTCTAACTCCCGTGCGGTTCTCTCGATCTACCTTGAACTGCGCTCGAAACGCCCTGCACTGTCCTGAATCGTCACGGGGAGGCGATGGCTGTGAGCCCACCGGTGGATGCCGAACAGGCCTGGAAAGATCTGCAGCGCATCCGGGTGCCGCAGGAGCGCGTGTACGACGAGATCGAGCGGTGCGCATCCGGTGGCCCCGGCGCGGCATACGCCACGGCCGCGCTCATGTGGGTCTTCCTGGCCGGCCTGGGTCTGGACCCGCCTCGGTGGGGAGTCTGGCTGATCCTCGCCGCGTACGTCGCGCTGGTGAGCGTGCTGGCCGTGTTTTACAGCCGCAGGAGTCGGATGCAGTTGCACCGTTCCCGCTACAACTGGCGGACGTCCGCCACGTTCGTCGCGGGGGCAGTGGTGACAGGTGGGACGACCCTGCTGTCCGGCCGCCTGGCCGAGCCACTGGAGCCTATGTCCGCCAGTCTCATCCAGGCCACGGTCTCGACGGCCGTGTTCCTGCTGTTCGTCGGGCCGGCGAACAGCTGGGCGGCCGGCTCGCTGCGCGGCCGCGGCGAACGGACGGCCCGCGAGAGGGCGGGCCGATGAGTACCCCCACCGGGTTCGACGAGCTGATCCACCCCGCCACTCGGCTGTCGGTGGTCGCGCTGCTCGCCCCCACCGAATGGGCGGACTTCGCGTTCATCCGCGACAGCCTCTCGCTCAGCGACTCCGCACTCTCCAAACAGCTGCACACCCTGGAAGAGGCCGGATACCTGGAAATCCACAAGGAGGGCGGCGGCCGCAGGCGACGCACGAAAGTACGGCTGACGGACCGCGGCCGCACCGCCTTCGAAGGACATGTGGCGGCGCTCCGGGCGATCGTCGAGGGTGCCGGGCTCACGGCGGCGACCGGCCCGGCGGCGAAGGCGACAGCGGACGACGTTCCCGCGATGACCGCAACCGGGGCGGCACAGCGGCAGCGGCACCACACGGAGACAGGACGATGACGAAGCTCAAGCGCACGCCGTTACAACCCGCACCGCCGACCACGCTCCCCGAGCCCACTCCAGCCACTGCGCGCCGCACAATGACCCAACCCATAATCCAGGCACGCGATTTGACCATGACGTACGGCGACATCGATGTCCTCCACGGCATCGATCTGGACATCCATCGCGGCGAGGTCTTCGCGCTACTGGGGCCCAACGGCGCCGGGAAGACCACCACCGTCGAGATCCTGGAGGGCTTCCGGCAGCGCTCTGCCGGGGACGTCCGCGTCCTCGGCGCGGACCCGGAGCGGGGCGACGACGCCTGGCGCGGCCGAATCGGTCTGGTCCTGCAGTCCTGGCGCGACCACCGTCGCTGGCGGGTCGCCGAGCTGCTGACGCACTTCGCCACGTACTACCCCGACCCGCGCGACCCGGCCGAACTGCTGGCCCTGGTCGGCCTCACCGGCCAGGCCGGCCAGCAGGTGGACCGGCTGTCCGGCGGCCAGCGCCGACGGCTGGATGTCGCGCTCGGCATCGTCGGCCGCCCCGAACTCCTCTTCCTGGACGAGCCGACCACCGGCTTCGACCCGGAGGCGCGGCACGAGTTCCACGTCCTGGTCGAACGGCTGGCCCGCGACGAAGGTGTCACCGTCCTGCTCACCACGCACGACCTGGTGGAGGCCGAGCGGCTCGCCGACCAGATCGCCATGCTGGTCAGCGGCCGGATCCGGGCTTGCGGTACCCCGTCGGAACTGGCCCGGCAGGCTGCCGCACAGGCCGAGGTCCGCTGGACGGCCGACGACGGGACGTCCCACCGCGAACGCACCGAGGACCCCTCACGGCTGGTCTGGGAACTCCACCGGGACGCGGACGGCCCGATCGCCGACCTGGAGGTCCGCCGCCCGACGCTGGAGGACACCTATCTGCACATGGTGCATCGGGAGGGCGACGACACGGACAGGGTCGTGGACGGGGAGGCACAGGCCGTATGACGGAGACACCCGCGACGAACAGGATGAACAGGGCCGAGAGGACGGAGAACGAGAGGACGGAGAACGAGAGGACGGAGAACGAGAGGACGGAGAAGGCGGAGAAGGCCGACGCGGCATACCACGCCGACGCGGCGGACATGGCCGACGCGAACGACGCACCGGGCGCGACGAAGAAACCGCGCCGCCCCGGCCGTCGCTACTGGCGTGCCGGTTTCCTCCGCGGCGGCATCGAGCTGCGGCACCTCCTGCGCAATCCCAAGGAGATGTCCGGCCACCTGACCAATGTGGTCGTCGCACTGCTGATCGCCGCGTACATCAGCGATGATGTGCCCGGCACCCACACCCCGATGGCCCATCTGGTGCTTGCCGGGTTCGCCGCCTATGGGCTGTTCCAGATCGGGCTGATCAACCTCCCGCAGATGCTCGTGACCGAGCGGGAGGAAGGCGCGCTGCTGCGGCTGCGCGCCACACCCGGCGGGATACCGGCCTACCTCGTGGCCAAGTGCCTGCTGGTGGTTGTCACGGCGGTCGGCACCCTGGCCCTGCTCCTGGCAGCAACGGCACTGCTGGCGGACGGGCCGCTGCCGCATGGGCCGGGCGGCTGGCTGACGCTGCTGTGGGTCACCACGCTCGGGCTGCTCGCCGTCGTACCGCTGGGCGCCGCCATCGGCGCCGTGCTGCCCAATCCGCGGGAGGCGCTGGCGCTGATCATGCTGCCCACCATGGGGCTGTTGTTCACCTCCGGAGCGGTGTTCCCGATCACCGCAATGCCCGGGCCGATCCAGCAGGTGGCCTCTGTCTTCCCGCTCAAGTGGATGGCGCAGGGCCTGCGTTCGGCGCTGCTGCCGGACGCCGCGCGGACCGCCGAGCCGGCCGGCTCGTGGGAGCTGCCCATGGTCGCCCTGGTACTGACGGCCTGGGCAGTCCTCGGGTTCCTCCTCGCGATTCCCCTCCTGCGCCGCGCCGCCCGCCGCGAGTCCGGCTCCCGCCTGACCGCACGCCACCGCAAGGCGGCACAGAACGGGGCGATGCCCGCGTAGGGCCAAGAGCACGTCCATCGGGATCAAGAACGCCACCGGAGAGTACATCGCGGCCCTCCGTCTGAACCTCGACGTGTCGGGGCTGTCACCGGTGACGCTCGCGCTGTCGAACCTCGTGGCCACGGACGCCGAGCACCGCGAGCAGGCCCTGGAAACCCTGTCCAACCACGCCCGCGCCACCGCCGCCCAGCACCACGGCTACCACGTCATCGACGGGACCCGCACTACCAGCACCGCACCGGCGATCCAGACCTTCTGGGAACGCGTCACCGGCTGATGACCGACCGGGGCAACGACGGGCCCTGTGCCGCCCGGTGGTGGCGACCGCTGCCGGGTTGCCTGCCGCGCGGTGAACGCCGAGACCTCCACGGCCGGTCCGATGACGGGGACACGCGGTGCGCCGCGCGCCGGTACTTCGCCTGTCAGCGGCCGGTGGATCCATCGATCTGCTCGCGGATGATGTCGGCGTGGCCGGCGTGCCTGCCGGTCTCTTCAATCATGTGCACCAGGACCCACCGCATCGATGGTGCCGGCCCCCGGCGCGGGGGTCGCGGAGCGGGAAGAGCCAGATCCGGGCAGGCATCGATGACCTGGTTCGCTCGCTCGACGGTCTTTCGGTAGTCGGCGAGCACGCCGTCGACGGTGTCCTCCGCGGACGGCCGCATGGTCGCACGCCAGTCGCCGACATCCTCACCGAGGAAGTAGAACCGTTCGACGAACGCCAGATGCTTGAGCAGCCCGAGAAGGTTGGTGCCCGAGGGCACTTGGCCCGTTCGGACGTCCGGTTCCGGCACGCCCGCGATCTTGTCCGCGACCGCGTTCCGCAGATAGTCGAGGAAGCCCCGCAGGGTGGCCTTCTCGTCGGTGCCTGTCCGCGGAGGTCCGGTGTCCCTCGCCTGCGTCCGGGATCGCCGCGCACGGTTTCCTGGCATCGCGTCGCTCCATTCCGATGTGACGTCGTGTGGTTCAGGTCGTGCGGTTCAGGTGGTCATCCGGCCGTCAGCTGGAAAAGCAGGACGTTGTCGATGACGGTGGCGGTCTCACCGGCGGGTCCGGTGGCCCGGCGGCGGGGCATGTCGGCGCGCAATACGGACCAGTGCGCGCGGTCGAGATCAAGTCCGGTGGCGACCTCGGTGGGCGTGGGGTACTGGGTGTCGGGGTCCTGGTTCCACGACCAGGGAGCGGTGGAGCCGTGGTCGACGATCAGCAGGAGACCGCCGGGCCGCAGGGCCCGTGCGGCGGTGCGCAGGACTCGGCCGCGGAGCAACGGGAACGGGGTGTGGAAGTACTGGGCGGAGACGAGGTCGAACTGGCCGGCCGGGAAGCTGCTGGCCAGATCGTGCTGTTCGGTGGCGACCCGGTCCGCGACGCCGAGATCGCGGGCGCGTTCCCGCACCCGTTCGACGGCGGTGGTGGAGATGTCCACGGCAGTGACGTGCCAGCCCTGCTGGGCGAGCCAGATGGTGTCGCCGCCGGCGCCGCAGCCCAGATCCAGGGCGGTGGCGGGGCGCAGCGGTGCGGCGGTCTCGGCGAGCAGCGGGTTGACGCGTGCGCCCCAGGTGCGCTGGGCGCGGTAATGCCGCTCCCAGAACAGCTCGGCGTCCTCGTCCGCCGCGCGCCGGTCGTCCGCCGCCGCGGTGGGCCGTGGATGTCGGGTGGAATCCATCTGAGTTGCCCCTTCGTCGGCCGGCGTGCCGAGCGTGATCCGATGCGTATCTGCGACGCCGGTGATGTACCGACAGCATCACCACCGCCGTTTCGCCCTTGCAAGAAAAGTTGCGGATCCGCATCATCGGGGCATGGACAACCCCGCAGGAGAAGTTCTGGCCGGAGTCGGGCCGCGTCTGCGCGCCCTGCGCCGGGCGCGGAGCGCCACGCTGGCGGCGCTGGCCAACGAGACCGGCCTCACCGCGAGCACCCTGTCCCGTCTCGAGAACGGCAAGCTCCGCCCCACACTGGAGCAACTGCTGCCGCTGGCCCGGGCGCACGGCGTCCCGCTCGATGATCTCGTCGCGGCGCCGCCCACCGGCGACCCGCGCGTCCATCTGCGACCGGTGCGGCGGTCCGGGCTGGTGCTGGTGCCACTGACCAGGCGGGCGGGCGGCATTCAGGCCTACAAGGTGATCTATCCGCCTGCCGGCCGAGCGTCCACGATGAACCTGCAGACCCACGAGGGATACGAGTGGTTCTACGTCCTCGACGGACACGTCAGGTTCGTGCTCGGCGAGCAGGAGTTCCGGCTCGGCGTCGGCGAGGCCGCGGAGTTCGACACCCGCATACCGCACTGGATCGGCAGCGCCGACAGCCGGCCCGCGGAGCTGCTCGCCCTGTTCGGCGCGCAGGGAGAGCGCGCACATCTGACACCGTCCAAGCCCTGACCAGTCTCGCCCCGGCCCTGTTCACCCACGCCGTCCGGGCCGCACTCGCAGCCCGCGCAGCCGACACCACGGCAAAGAGGGCCGCAGTAACGGATCAGCCCTCTCCGGCGGGGTTGTCAACCCGGCGGCGAGAGATCCGGAACATGACGCAGCGCGTCCAACACGGCGCGCACTGCCGCGCGGGGTGGTGCGCCGCGGCGGATCGCCGCCGTGATCGTACGGGTGACGGGCGTCGCGAGTTCCCCGGTGGCGACGTGATAACGGCGGTCGACAGCCAGGCCGGGCAGCAGCGCGATCGACAGGCCGGCCTCGACGTGCTGCAGGGTCATCATGTAGTTGCTGAACCGGCACACCACCCGCGGTTCGAACCTCGATCGACGGCACAGCCGGAGCGCGAGATTCGCCATGTACGACTGTGGCATGTCGAACGCCCACGGCTCGTCCGCGTAGGCCGCGAGGTCCACGGAGCCACGCCCGGCCGCGGGATGCTCGGGCGGGACCACCAGCAGGACCGGGTCGGTGGCCAGCGGCACGAGGTCGAGGTCCGGGCCCAACGGCAATTCGCCGAAGTCCGTGGTCGTGATGATGATGTCCGCGTCGCCACCTCGCAGCGCGGGCATGCTCTCGTGCGGCTCCAACTGCAGCAACTCGACGTCGAGGTGCGGATGCTCGCGCGCCAGCCGGTTCACCGCCGGCACGGCCATGGTGTGGATCGCGCTCTGGAACGCCCCCAGCCGCACCAGCCCGGCCGGTTCTTCGCCGAACCCGCGCAACTCCGCCTCCACACCCTGCATGTGATCGAGGATCGTGCGCGCCCGCCGCGCGAGGATCAGCCCGGCCGAGGTCAGCCGTACCCGGCGCCCCGTTCGTTCCAGCAGCTGCGTGCGCGTTTCGGCCTCGAGCACGGCGAGCTGCTGAGACACGCTTGAGGGGCTCAGATTGGCGGCTTGAGCGACCGCCCGGACGGTACCCAGCGTGTCCAACTGGCTCAGCAGCCGCAGCCTCCAGGGATTCATCACACACTCATTGTTGTGCGGTTCTGCCGAACAGGACAGCCGGAATTGTGAGATGGACGTGTCGCTCAAATGCGGCCTACCGTCGGGGACATGGCTGCTTCGACCACCGACTCGCCGTCCTCCGAACGCTTCTGGGCCGATGCCGACAGGCACCTCGTACGCTATGGCGGCGAGTTCACCCGCGAGATCATCGACCGTGCCGCGGGGAGTTTTCTGTTCACCGCGGACGGCCGGAAGATCCTCGACTTCACCTCCGGCCAGATGAGCGCGATCCTCGGCCATTCGCACCCGGCGATCGTCGCGACGGTCCAGCGGCAGGTCGCGACCCTCGACCACCTCTTCAGCGGCATGCTCAGCCGCCCCGTGGTCGACCTCGCCCGGCGGCTGGCCGACACGTTGCCCGCGCCGCTGGAGAAGGCACTACTGCTGACGACCGGCGCCGAGTCGAACGAAGCCGCGATCCGGATGGCCAAGCTTGTCACCGGCCGACACGAGATCGTGTCCTTCGCGCGGTCCTGGCACGGCATGACGCAGGCCGCCGCGTCCGCCACCTACAGCGCGGGTCGCAGGGGCTACGGCCCGGGCGCACCCGGCAATTTCGCCATCCCCGTGCCGAACGCGTACCGTCCCGACTTCACCACGGCCGACGGATCGCTGGACTGGCGGCGTCAGTTGGACTTCGCCTTCGACCTGATCGACGCCCAGTCGACCGGCAGCCTGGCCGCGTGCCTCGTAGAACCGATCCTCAGCTCAGGCGGAATCATCGAACCGCCGCCCGGATACTTCGCGGCTCTGCAGGTGAAGTGCCGGGAACGCGGCATGCTGTTGATCCTCGACGAGGCCCAGACCGGCCTCTGCCGCACAGGGACCTGGTACGCGTTCGAGCGCGACGGCGTCATTCCCGACATCCTCACCCTGTCCAAGACACTCGGTGCCGGGCTTCCCCTCGCGGCCGTGGTCACCAGCGCCGAGATCGAACAGGAGGCGTACGACCGCGGGTTCTTGTTCTTCACCACGCACGTCGCCGACCCGCTGGTGGCCGCCGTCGGCAACACCGTCCTTGACGTTCTGATCGGCGACAGGCTCGACGAGCGCGCGCGGTCGCTCGGCACGTTCCTCCGCCAGGGCCTGGCGGACATCGCCGGGCGCCACGAGGTCGTCGGCGACATCCGCGGCCGGGGCCTGCTGGCCGGGCTCGAACTCGTCGACCGCGAGACGAAGCGGAGCTCGAACGAGCTGGGCGCGCGGGTCACCCGGCGCTGCCTCGAACTCGGCCTGCACATGAACATCGTCCAGCTCCCCGGCATGGGCGGAGTCCTGCGGATGGCTCCGCCGCTGACCGCCACCGAGGACGAACTGTCGCTGGGCCTGGCCATGTTGGACAAGGCGATCGGCGACGCCTGCGCCGTCCTCTGAGCATGCCGCCGGCGCCGAGCAGGCTGCGGGAAGCTGGACGCTGGACAGCTTTCTCAAGCTACTCGGGCGCGGCGGGGAAGATGCCCTTGACGCATGCGTCCCGTTCCCTGACCGGACGCCGGCCGCCACTCACTCAGGCATCGCGGGGCGGCACTCCCGTCTCTCCGGAAGACGCGGACGCGTCTCAGCCCGTCGTCCAGTGACGGAGTTTCTCGGGGTTGCGTACCACCCAGATGTACTTGATCCGGCCGCCCGCGACCTCGAACGCGAACACCGTCACGATGACACCGTCCTGCTGCGCCACCAGACCGGGCTGACCGTTGACCGTACGCTCCAGGAACGTCATGTTGCCGGGCACCCGTCCGGCGATCTCGACCCAGGCGTGCGCGATCTGCTCGCCCCCCTCGATGGGGCGCAGGAAGGTGGTGGCGAGGCCGCCGCCGTCGGCGATCGCCGTGGCGTCGGGGTCGAGCAGGCCGATCAGGGCGTCGATGTCCTTGGCTTCCCATGCCTGCTTGAAGTCCCTGACGAGGCCGGCCTGCCGGGCCGTTGGACCAGCGGGAGCCGGCGACGCGCGAATGCGGCGGCGGGCTGAGGAGGCCAGCTGGCGGCACGCCGCCGGCGTACGGCCGACGATCTCGGCGACCTCGGCGAAGGGGTGGCAGAAGACATCGTGAAGGATGAACGCGACGCGCTCGGCCGGGGTCATCGATTCGAGCACGACCAGGAAGGCCATGTTGACCGACTCGTCCAGGGTGACGCGGTCGGCCGGGTCGACCGTGGTGCCGTCCGGCCTCCCACTGATCCACTCCGTACGTTCGGGTAGCGGCTCGGGGAGCCATTCGCCCACGTAGGTCTCTCGCCGGGCCCGTGCCGAGCCGAGCAGGTTGAGGCAGACGCGGCTGGCGACCGTCGTCAGCCAGGCGCCGGGGGACGCGATGGCGTCCTGCTGCTGCGGAGACATGGCGTACCAGCGTGCGTAGGTCTCCTGGACGGCATCCTCGGCCTCGGCCAGGGAGCCCAGGAGCCGGTACGCGAGATTGATCAGCTGACGCCGCTCACTCATGATCGCGTCCAGGCCCGGATCGGGCCGGCCGCCCTGTCCTGGGCCGGATCGGGTGGTCATGGTGCCTACAGCTCCCTCGGTCGCAGCTGTCCTCACCTGTTCGACAAGACAGCGCACCGGAATGTGAGGCGACGCACCGGCCTCACATTCCGGGGACCTGTCCTGTCGAACAGGTGAGGCCAACACATCATCCAGCGAACAGGGAGTTCAGAGACCTTATGACTGCCCCCATGCCGACAACACCGTTCGCCGGCCCGGCGCCCGCGCAGCGCCTGGAGCGGGCGGCGACTGCGCTGACCGCACACGGTTTCACGGTGGAAATCCTCGACGACGCCGCCGCCGCGCGTACCCGTATCAAAGATCTGATACCGGAGGGCGCCGGCGTGTTCACAGGAGCCAGCGAGACCCTCCGCCTGTCCGGCATCGACGAGGACATCAACAACAGCGGGCGGTACGACGCCATCAAGCCACGCGTGCTGGCCATGGATCGCGTCACCGGCGCCGACGACATCCGGCGGCTGCTCGCCAGCCCCGACTTCATCGTGAGCAGTGTCGCCGCGGTCACCGAAACCGGCTCCCTCGTGGTCGCTTCGGGCAGCGGAAGCCAACTACCGGGCTGCGCCGGTGGCGCCGCCCGCGCGATCTGGATTGTCGGGGCGCAGAAGGTGGTACCCGACCTGAGCACCGCACTGCGGCGCGTCGAAGACCACTGCCTCCCGCTGGAAAGCGCCCGCACTCAGGAAGCCTACGGGTGGCCCAGCGCCATCAACCGTCTTCTCATCCTCAACGCGGAACCCCGCCCCGGGCGCGGCACCGTCCTGTTGCTCCGCGAAGCCATCGGATACTGAGACCACCCGTGCGGCAGCGGGGCCCAGATCCTCCAGCCTGAAGCTCGGCGCAGCTCTCCTTGCTGCGGAAGAGGCGTCAGCTGGTGCATGTCGACAGGCCCGCGGCCTCGGCGATCCGGTCGCCGCTGGTCGCGGCCACGCCGTGCTCCCAGAACAGGCGCGAGGCCTCGCGGGAGATCTCCAGGCGCAGCCGGTGGCGACGCTGCTCGCTCGTCCCGGTTGCGCGGCGCGCCCTCGTTGCCATGCCAGTGCTTGGTGTCCCAGGGCATGACGGGGCCGTACTTCCACAGGTACGCCGACCGGAGTGCGGCGCAGGTTACGGCGCCGAGTGCGGTCAGGGCGATGTTGAGGCGAAGATCACCAGTCAGCCGGGGCCGGGCATCGGCAGCATCACGCCGGTGATGACGACGACGAGGCCGATCACGAAGACGCCGGACCGACAGCCGAGGCGCAGCGTCCGGGAACGCGTGACGAACTGCGGCGCCCAGGACCCCAGCCGCTTCTCGTCAGGCGTGTCGGCGGTTGCCGGGGCGACTGTCGTGTCGCGGCCCCAGGGGGGAGAAGGGCGCTGGCCGGGGGCGGCGCGGAGACCGGCTCGGGGCGCCCTGTTCGCATTTGGTCGTGGCCGTGTCGCTAAGTGACAGTCAGGTCAACCTCGGCACCCTCGCCCGATCGCCGCTGGAACATGGCCCTGGCCGTACTCGGCGTCGCAACCCGCGCTGCGCGCCCGGTGGCACTGGGAGGCGAAGGAGGTAGACGGCGAGGTGCTGACCACGCGCCCGAGAACTGTGCTGCGCATGGCTCTTGGGAAACTGTCAGAGGTGGCGTGGCAGGAGGCTGGTCGAGTCGGGCGGCAAACCGCTGCGCCGCGGCGCCGGGTGGCGTCCCGCCTCAAGGTGTAGCCCGTCGGCCTGTCTGCGGGCGGTCCGGTACAGCACACACCGGCGAAGCGGCCCATCCGGCACGCTCGGATCCTCGAAGTCGTCGGCCGGATCCCGTGTCATGCCGATCCGGCGCATCACTGCCTGGGAGCGAAGGTTGTTGACGGTCGTCGACGCAACGACCTCCGGCAGCCCGAGGGCCTCGAAACCGAAGGCCAGGCAGGCCACGGCGGCCTCGGTCGCGTAGCCGTGCCCCCACGCCGAACGCGTCAACCGCCACCCGACATCCACCCCCGCGAACGGCATGTCCTCGTCGACCTCGTCCAAGCCGGCGCGGCCGAGGAACTCGCCCGTCTCCCGTGCTTCGAGCGCCCACCACCCGAAACCTCGCGCGTCGAACTCGGCCTGCATGAGGGCCGCCGCGGCATCGCTCTGCTCCCGGGTGAGCAGTTCGCCCAGGTGTTCACGGACTTCGGGATCGGCGTTCATCGCCGCCCACGGTTCGAGGTCGGACTCCCGCCACCGGCGGAGCAGGAGACGATCGGTACGCAGCTCTGGCATGCCGACCAGCCAACGCCATCACGATCAGGGTGTCGATCGGTTATGGCGAGCGCAGGCCCCCTTCCAGGCCATGTCTTCATCGGACCAGAAGGCCTCACGACAGAGGCTGTCCCTTGGCCGGCTCCGGTGTGGTGGAGTCGGCCAAGGGGGTCGGGTCAGGAGCTGGGGCACTCCTTCCAGGCCAGGTGGTAGATGGTGCTGATGTCACCGTCCGTCGAGTCCATGGTCATGAAGCTGGTGCTGCCAGGGGCGGACGTGCCCGCGTTGACGCGGAGTTCGGTGTTGATGTTGAAGTTCCGTTGCACGCCGCAGGGCGCCCAGACCAGTTGAGCCCACTCCGTCGTGTCCGTGGCCTGCCAGTTGTCGTTGTACGGGCCCCTGAAGGGATGGGTGATGGAAGCCGTGTTCGGCGACCCCTGGAAGTAGTACGAGGCCTTCTCGGTGCTGCTCGCGCCCGGCTGGAGCGAGGCGAAGCCGCGGTAGTCCGCGCTGGCGATGGCGTACGTGAAGCCCTGCGGGACATGAACGATCAGGTTGATCTGGCAGTTCTTGCGGAACGCGGTGGGGTCGGAACTGCCGCCGACCTGGGCCAGGTAATCGCTGTAGGTCACCGTGAAGGCCGTGTTGTCCGGGGACACCGCGACGGCGGCGGTGCCCTGGGGGCAGCCCGAGCCGTTCACCGTGGCGACCTTGATGACGATCTTGTCCGGGGGCGGGTCGGCGATCCCGGAGGACGGGTCCTGCGCGGGGAGTGCGGTGGCGAACAGAGTGGCGATCGCGCCACTCAGAAGCAGCCCACCAGCCATGGTGCTCCAATCCGTTGCGTCGGTGTTCCGGCGGCGGGAACGTGTCCTGCCGCGAAATGGGGGGTGCGGCCTCCGCGTACGCGGAGAGCCGTCGCAGACCAGGTGCGGGGATCGGGCATGGTGCGATGCGGTCATGTGCATGCCAAACATGCACACGCATGACCCCGGTCTTGTGAAGGAGCTGTGAAGGCCGGGTGCGGTCGCAGCGTACGTGCACCTGCCGGGAGCAGCCAGGGCGAACTCCAGCCATTCCCGTCGGCACCTTCCGGCCCTCGGTCTCGGGCACTGCGGAGCCGTTCCGGAGCACTCAACCCCACCGGTGGTGCGTGCAATCCGTCCAACTCGCACATCTGAGTGTTCAAACGAACGTAGGCATGTTAGAATAGGGCTATGGGTGTCGCCAATCGTTTGGACCTGACCCTGCGGCTGGTGCAGGGCTCCGGCAAGGTTTCCGTGTCCGAGCTCTCCCAACGCCTCGGGGTCTCGGAGATGACCGTGCGCCGGGACCTCGACGCGCTGGAGCGGCAGGGCCTGGTGCGTCGGGTGCACGGCGGTGCGGTCGCCGACCGCCGCCGCGAGGAGGGCGGGGGGTTCGCCGCCCGAGAAGCCTGGCAGGCGGCCACGAAAGACCGGCTGGGCGCGGCCGTGGCGGCGATGGTGGCGCCAGGCTCACGCGTGCTGCTGGACGCGGGGACCACCACCGTGCATGTCGCGGAGCACCTGGCAGAGCGGGCCCCGCTGACGGTTGCCGTGCTGAGTCTGCAGGCGGCGTCACGTCTGGCGGACCGCCAGGGGATCGAACTCCTCGTAGTGGGAGGCCGGTCGCGTCCGGGTGAGCGCTCGTTGGTGGGGCCGCTGGCACTGCGGACCCTGGAGTCGTTGAGCTTCGACTGTTTCGTGATGTCCATCGGCGGCGTGCACGCCGAGCACGGCTGGTCGGAGTTCTCCCTGGACGACGCTGCCGTCAAGCAGGCTGGGCTCGCCCAGTCCGCTCGTACGATCACGGTCGCGGACGCCACCAAGCTCGGTGTGCGCGCGTTCAGTCAGGTCGCTCCGCTCGGTGCCGTGGACTGCTTCGTCACCGATGCCGCCGCTGAAGATCCGCAGACCCATCCAGGCGGTCCGCAGACCCTTCAGGCCCTGCGGGAGTCCGGTGTCGAGAACCAGCTGGTCTGACGCCCCGCCCTACGCACCACGGACCACATCAAGGAGTAGCTCTGTGAAGACTGCCGCGTGCTCGCTGATGATCCTGGTCGCCGGTCCGTACCGGTCCGGCACCGGAGACGACCCCGACAAACTCGACGCGAATGTGAGAGCGATGAACGAGGCCGCCCTGCAGCTGTTCCGCGCCGGCCACCTGGGTGTCACGGGTGAGGCCCTCGCCCTGCCGCTTCTGGAGACCGCGGGCAGCACCCGGCCCGGCGACGCGGCGTACGAGGAGATATTCCACGCCGTCGCCGAACAACTGCTGTCTCGCTGCGACGGGGTACTGCGGATCGGCGGCCCCTCTGAGGGCGCCGACCGGATGGTCGCCCGGGCGCGCGCCTGGGGCAAGGCCGTCTTCACCGACCTCGACGACGTCCCGGCCGCCCGGTGACAGCGGGCACCGACACGCCGGACCGGCACGGACGCACCGGCCCGCACCGGCATGGACGCGATCTCACCGGCAGCCCCCGGGCACGGATCCGACCGACACAGCCTACGGACCCGAGAAGGCCATACCGGCCCTCTCCGCCGATCTTCGGACGCTCGCGGCCGAGTCGCTCGCCCGCATCCTCGATGACGAGTCCGGACTGGCCGCAAACTGGGTTGACCCTGCTGACGTAAGCCAATGGCTCACCATAATCAGCCGCCTTCGCACAGCGCCGGCCCCGTCACCCGAGTCCTGCGGCATCCCACTCTGTGACATTGACGCGTAACGCTGCATTACTGGTCACGGCACCTGTGCCAGACCCCGATGAACAGCGTCACAGGCACTCCGCGGCTTCACGGGCCGCAATCCCGGTTCGTCAGGGACGGACACGGGCGGCTGGTTCGGCGGGGGAGTCGAGTGAGTCGGAAGCGCCCTTCACCTCGCCGGTTTCGGGATACCTCGCAAGGAGGGGTGAGCTGTGAAAGACGGCGGCGAGGGCACCGATGGCGCCGTCGTCGTCCGAGAGCCGCGCCGCCTCGACGACGGGACTCGCTGACGCGGTAGGGAAGACCTCGGCGGCGAGAGTGGCGGCGACCTGCTCCACGACGACGGGCGCCAGCCGAGTGATCTCGCCGCCGATGACCACCTTCGCCGGATTGAGGGTCATCGTGGCCGCTCCGACGACGCGTCCCAGCGCCACGGCCGCCTCCCGCAGCACCCGGTCCGCGACGGGGTGCGCGCCCGCCACGGCGGCCGCCAGGCCCTGGAGGTTTTTCAGGCGGAGACCGTATTCCCGGCAGGTGGCGAGGATCCCGGGGACCGAGGCCACCGTCTCCAGGCAGCCTCGCTTGCCGCACCGGCACGGCCGGCCCGCGGGTTCGACGGTCACGTGCCCGAGCTCGCCGGCCAGCCCGGCGGAGCCGGTCACCAGCCGGCCACCGACGACGAGCCCGCCGCCGACACCGTCCGACAGGCGTACGTACACCAGGTCGGCGACGCTGCCGGCGCCGCTGATCGCCTCGGCGAGGGCGGCCAGACGGGTGTTGTTGTCGACGATCACCGGCGCGCGGAAGCGTTCGGCGAAGGCCACGTCGACGCCCTCCGGGGCCGGCCGGAGCACGGTCGTCCCCGACGCGGCGCGGGGCCAGGCCGCTCCCTCCGGCGCCGGATACGGCCCCGGAACCCCGATGCCGATGCCCTGAAGCGCTCCGAAGTGGACGCCGGCCTCGCTGCTCAGCCGGTCGAGCAGCCCGAGTGCGAGCCCGGTCCGGGTCTGCCAGGACGCGGAGTCGTCGTACCGGACGGAGCCCGAGACCATGATGTCGTGCGCGGCGTCGGCAACGGCGACGTGGGCGCGCCGGTGGCCGAAGTCGAGGCCCATGAACTGGGCCGAGGCCGGGTCGAGCGCCAGCCGCTCGGCGGGGCGCCCACTGCCTTCGCGCCGGGCGGCATCGGTGTCCACGACGACGATGGCGCCTCGTTGGAGGAGGCTGCCGGTGATCTCGGAGAGGGTGGTGCGGGACAGGCCCACGACCCGGGCGATCTCGCCACGGCTCATGGCGCCGTTCTCCTGCAGCGCACGGAGTACGCGGTCCTCATGGACACGCCTGACCAGCGCATGTGCTCCGGTGGGCATCTGCATGCCGGTCAAGGTAAGGAGGCCGGAATGTTTCGTCAACATTCCGACAGAAAGCGGTGAGCTGACCCGTCCCCGGCGATGGCGCATGTCCTGCAGACAAACGTTTCGGCGTACGGGAGGGCGAGGAACTGAGCGCTCCGGCCGGATTTATTCGGGGTGTTGACAGAAATGAGGGGCGATTCGCATGCTGTACACCGAGGCCAAGCAGGAACGGCCCTGCGTATTCGCGGCCCACTCAGCCGGAGCGGGTTGCTCGGCCTCGGCGGGCTGGCCAGGTCGACCCTGTACGACGCTGTCACGCGGCTTGTCGCCGACGCGCCGTCCTCGCCCGCAGGCCGGGCTCCGGCCGGCGCAGACCCGGTCGTACGGTGATCGGCTTCGCCCACTTTCCCGTCGACCCGGCCGCAGTCGAGGGCGAAGACAAACTCATCGCCCCGGCATTCCAGAAGCAGAAGGCCGGACGCCGGTCGGCGGCCCTCCCGGACAGGGCACCGGCGTCCCCGACCACAACGAAGACAACCAAGGCGACGAAGGAGAACGTGACTGATGACCAGCACTGACAGCGGGCAGCCCCGACGGTCCCTGTTAGCCGGCATCGTCGGCCTGGGAGCGGCGGCGGCCCTGCCCACGGCCGCTGCGCAGGCGGCGCCCGCGCCGGCCGAGGCCGCGCGGCCGGGGCGCTACCCGTTGAACTGGCCCGACCCCGAGCCGTACGGACGTGCGGACGCCCGGCGGGACCTGTGGCCGCGGGAGGACAACTCCTTCGTCCTGCGGCTCGAACTGCGCCCCCGTGACGAGGAGCTCGGCCGGGTATGGATCCGGGACACCTACGTCAACTGCTTCGTCATCGACGGTCGGCCGGTCTATGTCGCCACGGGCACCACCAACGCGCCTGGACGCGACGGGCCCACCCCTTGGAACGACGGCATCTTCGTGTGGGTGTCGTCCTCCATCGAAGGGCCGTGGACGCTGGTCGACACCACCGGCATCCGGCCCGGCGCCGAGAAGGGCAAGGTGTGGTCACCGGAGTTCGTCGGTGAGAACGGGCCAGGACGCACGGTCGTCGCTCCTTGGCAGGAGTACTGGCACGACGACCGGTTCGGCAAGCGCGGCAACGTCTGGGCCCCGGAACTGCACTACGTCCGCGGGAAGTGGTACATCGTCGCGTGCACGGGCGACCACTCCCGCAAGGTCGGCTCGTTCATGCTCGTGAGCGAGGGCGGCGTCGAGGGCCCGTACCGGCTCATCGAGGGCAACTTGGACAAGCCCTTCGGTGACTCGATCACCGGCGGGCCGGACTTCATCGAACCCGGCGCCTACTTCCACATCGACGGCGGCCTCTACGCCGAGGGCCAAGACGCGTGGCTCGTACTGCACAACGACCTGTACGCCAGGTTCCGGGACGACATGGAGGACATCGTCCCGACCACGAACCTCCCGAAGTTCCAGCAGAAGCCGTACTCACCCGAGCCGTACCTCGAAGGCGCCCACGTGTTCAAGTATGAGGGCAAGTACTACCTCGTCCAGGCCGCCTGGGACTGGAAGTCGGACAATCTCGACGGCACTACGCGGCATGCCTACGCCAATCACGGATCGCGTCGCCGGCAGTACCAGTACGACGCGGTCGTCGCCGTCGCGGACGCCTTCGAGGGTCCGTACTCCGAGCGGTGGACCGCGGGTGTCGGCGCCGGCCACAACAATTTCTTCACCGACCATCACGGCCGCCCGTGGGCGACGTTCTTCCGCAACCCGGCCGCCGGCTATTGGGACGACCCCGCACGCGAAGCTGACGCCGCTGTGCCCGGTGTCGTGCAGCTGGAATGGACCGGACCGGCGGGCAACCGCCTGTACGTCAAGCGCCGCGACCTTGGTCGCACGGTCGGTGGCTGACCAGGCGGACGACGGTCAGCAAGGCCGACCAGGAAGGGAAGAGCGATGCAGCAGGAGCCGACCACACGGCTCGGCATACCTCGTACGCACCCCGCGGTGCGGCAGCCGTCACGCCGACGGCTGCTCGGCATGACCGGTGCGACTCTCCTCACCGCGGGGTGGAGCACAACGGCACAGGGCCGTCCGGCCGGGGAGGGAACTCCACCACCGGAAGCGAAAGCCAAGGGGCACGGGCACGAGTTCGGACAACGCTCCGGACGGCGCGTTGGGGGTGAACTTCAACGAAGACCCCTCCGAGATGGACTTCTCCCAGTTGCAGGCTCTCTCGGCCGGCTGGGTACGCGGTTTCATTCCGATGCGGGACATCGACCAGGGCGACCCGGCGAAGTAGAAAGCCGTCGCCGCCCTGCTTGCGGCGGGCCGGCAGGGATACAAAACCGTCCTCTCGCTGAAGTTCCCCTTCAACCGTCGGCCACTTCCCTCGGCGGACAGCGATGCCATGGACGCCGTACTGAAGGGCGTGGACGCAGTACTGCGGGGCCGTTATGGGGAAGGTGGACATCCTGACGATCGGCAACGAGTCCTTTCTCGAAAGCCGGCGCGAGGATCACAACAGCACTCTCAACGCCTTCTACGAGAAGGTGGCCGCGCACGTCATCGCTCACCGCAAGAAGCACTTCGGACCACATGGCAGGACCCGCCTCTACATGGGGGCTCTCAACCACCTCGACAATCCGAAAGAGATCATCCCGGCGACCGAGCGCTGGATGACGTTCGTCCGTGAGACGCCGGACATCAAGGGTGTCGATATCCACCCGCACGTGGTGTCCCTGGAGGCGGCCGACAAGTATCTCGACTACGTCCTGCCCCGCCTGCACGAGGACCAGAAGTTCCTCGTCACGGAGTTCTCCCTGGTGCTGTACTGGGAGAAGCACATGCGGGACAAGGTGTCGGCACAGTTCGCCGAGCGCTACGACGTGGATCCGGTTAAGCAGGTATGGCAGGTGATCGCGGAAGCGATCCGGAACCCCTTCACCCAGAAGAAGTGGGATGACTTCCTCTCCATGAGCCCATGGTTCGAAAGCCGCAAGGGCTATCTGACGAACCAGGTACGGAAGTTCCGGGAGACGGGGAAACTGGCAGTGGCCACCTACAGTGTGTCGCAGATCGAATCCATGGTGGAGGGATTCGACCCCGACAAAAAGCCGTGGCTGCTCAATCCGTTGTACGCGAACCGGACCGTCCAGCAGGACGAGAACGGAATGCCCGGACGGAACTACGCGTGGTTCGAGGAGTTCCGGGCGCTGCAACGCTCCTGAGCCTTCGGCACCTTGCGCGCGGCGCCACTCAGACGGATTGGGAGTGGTCGGGGCGGTATCGGGCTCTGATGTGGACGCGTTCGCCCTGGGGTCCGAGAATGCTGAGGAATTCGACGGGGCGTTCGTCGGCGTTGCCGAACCAGTGCGGGAGGTGGGTGTCGAATTCGGCGACTTCGCCCTCCGTGAGGATGAAGTCGTTGTCGCCGAGGACGACGCGGAGGCGGCCGCGCAGGACGTACATCCAGTGGTAGCCCTCGTGTGAGCGGGGGTCGGGTTCGCGGCCGTCGGTCAGGCCGGCGGGCAGGATGTGCTTGAACGCCTGCAGCCCGCCGGGTTTGCGGGTCAGTGGGACGACGGTCATGCCGTTGCGGGTGAAGGGCTGCGGGTACACCCGGGGGTCGAGCTCGGCCGGGGCGCCGATCAGCTCGTCGACCGGCACCTGGTGGGCCCTGGCCAGGGGCAGTAGAAGTTCCAAGCCCGGTTTGCGTCGGCCGGACTCCAGCCGGGACAGGGTGCTGATCGGAATGCCGGTGGTCTCGGACAGGGCGGTCAGGGTGACGCCGCGGCGACGGCGCAACTCGCGCAGTCGGGGTCCGACGGCGGCGAGCACGGCGTCGAAGTCGTCGTTCATCCCTTCACCGTGCCCACGTTTTGCATTTTCTGCAAAGAACTTTGTCGAAATGCCGCAGTGGGGGGAGCTTGGTGTCGGAGGTGGTCACGATGACGCGCGAACCCCAGGTCAGCAACGTTGATCGATGACCGCCAGCCCTGGAACGCGCCGGCTGCCCACACGTATGGCTGCCTTTCCCACGGCGGTGCCCCGCTCAACACCCTCGCGGTCGGCGTCACCACGAACCCACGTCGGCGGCAATGGCCTGAGCGCACCCGTGGGACCGCCACCAAGGAACCAACGAGAGGACCGAGCGTCATGAGCTCCCAGCACTGGGACGCGATGTATCGCAGCCGCGACCAAGTATTCAGCGGTAACCCCAACGGCGTGCTCGTCACCGAGGTCACCGACCTGCCACCGGGCCAGGCACTCGATGTCGGATGCGGTGAGGGCGCCGACGCGGTGTGGCTGGCACGGTGCGGCTGGCAGGTCACCGCGGTCGACATCTCCGAGGTCGCCCTACGGCGCGCCAGCACTGCCACCGACGTCCAGGGCCGTGTGGTGTGGACACGGGCCGATCTCCTCACCGTGCCGCCTCCGGCAGGCGCCTTCGACCTGGTGTCCGTCCAGTACTTCCCGCTCAAGCGTCAGCCGGGCCACGCGGCGTTGCGCGGCCTGCTGGCAGCCGTCGCCCCCGGCGGCACGTTGCTTTTCGCCACTCACGCACTCGGGGATCTGATCCCCCGTCAGGAGGATGGCTTCGACCCCGCCGACTACTACCAGCCCGACGACATCGCCCAACTCCTCGGCCCCGCCTGGAACATGGTGACCAACGAGACCCGCCCACGCACCGTTCCGGCTCTCGCGGGCACCCACCACACCCGCGACAGTGTCCTGCGAGCACGCCGACTGCCGTGATCCAACGTCCACCCGCCTGCCCGGCCGGAGCAATCTCCCACCCACCTGGACGTCTCACCGCTGCGTCCGGTACGCCTCGGAAGGACGCATGGTGACGCCATCCTTGTGGAGCTACCGGGCGGCGTCCTGGACGGCTTGGATCAGCGCCTCGGTGGCGGGTGGGTCGGGTGGATCGCCGTAGGTGACGATGTAGATCCGTCGGGAGGAGTCGGGTATCTCGGTGGTGTGGACGTCGGGCAGGCGGTGGGCGCGGAGCGAGAGTCCGGGCAGGGTGGTGACACCGATGCCGGCGGCGACGAGCGCCTGCACGACGACCATGTCGTCGCAGACGGACTCGATGCGCGGGGTGAAGCCATACCGTCCGCAGACGGCGGTCAGTTCGTCCTGGCATCGTTCGCAACCGCCGATCCAGGCGGAGTGGCGATGGTTCGCGATGCTGTCGTCGGGGCGTCGGCTCACCAGGTAGATCGGATCGTCGGCGATATGGACCATGCGGAAGCCTTCTTCTTCCAGCGGAGCGTGCGCGTACCGGAACACGAGTGCGACGTCGATCTCGCCGTGTCGCAGCATCTGCAGCGCTTCGACCGGATGACGGTCGACCACGCTCAGCGTGAGGCCCGGATGCGCCCCGGTGAGCGTGGTGGCCGCCTTCGGCACGATCGTGCTCAGCGCGGACGAGTTGGCGGCGAGGCGGACCCGCCCCGTCCGCAGTCCGACCTGCGCGGTGAGCTCGTTGGTTGCCGCGTCGACCCGTCCCACGATCTCGGTGGCCCGGTTGGCCAGCAGTTCGCCCTCAGGGGTCAGCCGGATCCCACGGCCCACCCGCTGGACGAGCTTGACACCGGTGGCCGCCTCCAGGCGGGACAGGTGATGACTCACCGACGGCTGCGAGTAGTGCAGCTCCCTCGCCGCTTCGGTCACGGACCCGTGTCGTGCCACTGCGGCCAGCACCTTGAGATGGACCAGGTTCAGCACATATCAAGGATATCGATGTGAGCTTCGAAGGATTGGCATTAGACGTCATCCACCTGTCCGTCCATGCTCTTTGGTGAGGGCGCCGGACGGCGGCGCCGAGCCGACTGTGGAGGCACGATGAGCAAGCTCAGGTGTCACATCTCGATCTCGCTGGACGGTTTCGTCGCCGGCCCGAACCAGAGCGAGGAGAACCCGCTCGGCGAGGGTGGCGAGCGGCTCCACGACTGGGTGGTCCCGCTGGCCGCCTTTCGCCGATCCCACGGCGAGCAGGGGGGCGACGTGAACGCGAGCACACCGGTCTTCGAGGAGTCGCTCGCGAACATCGGCGCCGCGGTGATGGGCAGGAACATGTTCGGTCCCATCGGCGGTGGTGCCTGGGGCGACGAGCCGTGGACGGGCTGGTGGGGTGAGAACCCGCCCTACCACTACCCCGTGTTCGTCCTCACCCATCACTCGCGTGATCCGGTGGAGATGGCGGGAGGGACCACGTTCCACTTCGTCACCGACGGAATCGAGTCCGCGCTCGATCAGGCGAAGAAGGCCGCCGGCGGCAAGGACGTCATGCTGTGGGGCGGCGGCCACGTCGCTCGGCAGTACCTGGCAGCGGGACTGCTGGACGGGCTCGAGCTGCACGTCGTTCCGGTGCTGCTCGGCGGCGGTTCTCGCCTCCTCGACAACCTCGGGGACGCGGACGTGCGACTCGAGCAGGTCCGGGCCGTCGAGGCGCCCGGCGTCACCCACCTCAAGTACCGGATCCTGCCGGGTACTCCATCGTGATCGACGTAGCGATCATCATCGGCAGCACCCGTCCCGGACGCAAGGGTGAGGCGGTCGCCGACTGGGTCCATGACCTTGCGGGCAAGCGCGGCGACGCCAGCTTCGAGGTGGTGGACCTGGCCGACTTCGCGCTGCCGCCCCTGGACGAGCCGATGCCGGCGATCACGGGCCAGTACACCCAGCCGCACACCCACGCGTGGGCAGCGAAGATCGCCTCGTTCGACGCCTACGTGCTCGTGACACCCGAGTACAACCACTCGGCACCCGGCCCGCTGAAGAACGCGATCGACTTTCTCTACGCGGAGTGGACCAACAAGGCGGCCGGGTTCGTCGGTTATGGAAGCGCCGGGGGCGCCCGCGCCATCGAGCACCTGCGGCTGGTGATGAGCTGTCTCCAGGTCGCCCACGTCAGCGCGCAGGTGGAGCTGTCACTGTTCACCGATTTCGAGGACTTCACGGTCTTCCGCCCGGCGGGACGCCACGAGGAGACCCTCACCACCCTGCTGGGTCAGGTCATCGCCTGGGGCGCCGCACTGAAGGTACTGCGTGGGGGAGAGCACCATGGAGGCTGATCGCCTGCGGACGTTCATCGACGACGTGGGACTCGTGGTGAGCAGTACCGACGACGAGCACGAGATCACGGCGCGGGTCGCCGAGCTGCTGTCCGCCCTACTGGCCGGCGGCTACCGGCTTCCGCCGGAGGTCACGCGATCATCGTCCGTGCGTCACGTGACGTATCCGCTCCACATCGCTCCCGACGACACCTGGTCGATGGCGTCCGTGGTCTGGGACGTGGGCCAGCGGACCAATGTGCATGCGCACGATACGTGGGGCGTCGTCGGCATCTACGCGGGAGTCGAACACGAGATCCGGTACGTCAAGCCGGCGGAGTCCACCGTGAGCGTGCCACTGACGCCGGCCGGCGAGGCGCGGTGGGCGCCGGGGCAGGTGACCGTCTGCTGCACCACCGATGACGATGTCCATGCCGTCGCAGCCGTCGGCAGTGAACCCACCGTCGGGATCCACGTCTACGGCGGCAACATCGGTACGATCAGACGGCGCTCGTACGACCCTGCCACCGGCGAAGCCCGCTGGTTCGTCTCCGGCTGGGACAGCCCCGACGACGTGCGGGGCCGGTGACAGGCAGCGGTCTGGCGCGTCGCGTGTTTCTTCACGTGGGAAAATTGCCGTAAAGGTGCACCAGCAGACCTCGGCTCGTTCGGCAGGGTTTCTTTGTCTCAGGGGTGCCGAAACTGTCCCGTTTCGGGGTCCAATGGAGAGCCAGGCCCTTCGTACCCGCGCCGGTCAGAAGAGGCACGCAATGGATCTATGGCTGATCTGGTTGATCGTCGCAGCCGTGTTGGCCGTGGCGGAGATCTTCACCCTTACCGCT
>NZ_JBFAHW010000024.1:0-118161 GCF_040654355.1 Streptomyces sp. NPDC050704
CTTGGCCGGGTGGGCGTTCATGGCCGTGGTGGACCCCGCGTTCCTCCCGGTCGCCGCGGCGGTGCTGAGCCCGTACTGGCTGCGGCGGGCCTGGTCCGGAGCGAACAAGCACACCGGCGATGTTGCCCAGCTTGGACGAGCGGAAGACCTCGCGGATCTCCGCCGTACCGAGCTCGACCTCTTCGTACTCCGGCTTGAGCATGCCCTTGAGGGCTGCCTCGATCTCCTCGATGGCCTGGTAGATCACCGAGTAGTAGCGGACGTCCACGCCTTCGCGCTCCGCCATCTGCGCGGCACGACCGGCCGCCCGGACGTTGAAGCCGATGACGATGGCGTCGGAGCCGGTCGCCAGGTCGATGTCCGACTCGGTGACGGCACCCACACCACGGTGCAGGACGCGGATGTCGACCTCTTCGCCGACGTCGAGCTGGAGCAGCGAGGACTCGAGAGCCTCCACCGAACCGGACGCGTCGCCCTTGATGATGAGGTTGAGTTCCTGCACCAGACCGGCCTTGAGCGCCTCGTCCAGGTTCTCCAGGGAGAACCGGACTCCGCGCCGGGCGAAGTTGGCGTTGCGCTCACGCGCCGCGCGCTTCTCGGCGATCTGACGCGCCGTGCGGTCCTCGTCGACGACCAGGAAGTTGTCGCCGGCACCCGGGACGTTGGTGAGACCCAGGACCAGGACGGGGGTCGACGGACCCGCTTCCTCGACGTTGTTGCCGTTGTCGTCGAGCATCGCCCGGACACGGCCGTACGCGTCGCCGACCACCATCGTGTCGCCGATGCGCAGCGTGCCGCGCTGGACCAGGACCGTCGAGACGGCACCACGGCCACGGTCGAGGTGGGACTCGATCGCGATGCCCTGCGCGTCCTGCTCCGGGTTGGCCCGCAGGTCGAGCGAGGCGTCCGCGGTGAGGACCACGGCCTCCAGCAGGCTCTCGATGTTGAGGCCCTGCTTGGCGGAGATGTCGACGAACATCGTGTCGCCGCCGTACTCCTCGGCCACCAGACCGAACTCGGTGAGCTGACCGCGCACCTTGGTCGGGTCGGCACCCTCGACGTCGATCTTGTTGACCGCGACCACGATCGGCACCTCGGCCGCCTTGGCGTGGTTCAGCGCCTCGATCGTCTGGGGCATCACACCGTCGTTGGCCGCCACCACGAGGATCGCGATGTCGGTCGACTTGGCACCACGGGCACGCATGGCGGTGAACGCCTCGTGACCCGGGGTGTCGATGAAGGTGATCCTGCGCTCTTCGCCGTTGACCTCGGTCGCCACCTGGTACGCACCGATGTGCTGGGTGATGCCACCGGCCTCGCCCGCGACGACGTTCGTCTTGCGGATGGTGTCGAGCAGGCGGGTCTTACCGTGGTCGACGTGACCCATGACGGTCACGACCGGCGGACGCGCGACGAGGAACTCCTCGCCACCCTCGTCCTCGCCGAACTCGATGTCGAAGGACTCGAGCAGCTCGCGGTCCTCCTCCTCGGGGCTGACGATCTCGAGGACGAAGTTCATCTCGTCCGCGAGGAGCTTCAGCGTCTCGTCGGAGACGGACTGCGTGGCAGTGACCATCTCGCCGAGGTTCATCATCACGCCGACGAGCGACGCCGGGTTGGCGCCGATCTTCTCGGCGAAGTCGGTGAGCGAGGCACCGCGCGACAGGCGGACGGACTGTCCGTTGCCACGAGGCAGCATCACACCGCCGACCGACGGGGCCTGCATGGCCTCGTACTCCTGGCGCCTCTGCCGCTTCGACTTGCGACCACGACGCGCGGGACCGCCGGGACGACCGAAGGCGCCCTGCGTGCCACCACGGCCACCCGGACCACCGGGACGGCCACCGAAGCCGGGACGACCGCCACCGCCACCGGGACCACCCGGACGGCCGGCGAAACCGCCGCCACCGCCACCGGGACCACCGGGACGACCGGCGAAACCGCCACCGCCGCCACCGGGACCGGCCGGACGACCTGCGAAACCGCCGCCACCGGGACGACCGCCGCCACCGCCACCGCCGGGACGACCGCCACCGCCGGGACCGCGGCCGCCGGGGCCACCGCCACCGGGACGCGGGGTACCGGCAGCGGGACGCTGCGGCATCATGCCGGGGTTCGGACGGTTGCCGCCGGGGCCGCCGCCGGGACGCGGAGCGCCACCGGGACCGCCCTGCGGGCGAGGCATGCCGCCGGGGCTCGGACGGGAGCCGCCCGGGCCGCCCTGCGGACGCGGAGCGCCGCCGGGACCGCCCTGCGGACGGGGACCGCGGTCCTGACCCGCACCCTGCGGACGCGGAGCGCCGGGAGCACCGGCACCGCCCGGTCCACCGGGACCGGGACGGCCGCCGCCCGGACGGGGCGACTGCGGACGCGCCATTCCGGTGGAGCCACCGGAGGTGAACGGGTTGTTGCCCGGGCGCGGACCTGCGGGACGACCACCGGGACGCGTGCCCTGGCCGCCGGGGCGCGGGGCGCCCTGACGGTCGCCACGCTCGGGGCGGTCACCACGGCCCTGACCCGGAGCCTGGCCACCCTGTGCGGGACCGGCCGGACGGACACCGGGCTTCGGGGCGCCGGGACGGGCACCGCTCGGACGCGGGCCTGCGGCCGGAGCCGCGGGAGACTCGGCGGGAGCCGCCGGCGCCGCGGGCGGCGCCGTGAACTCGGGGGCGGCCGGAGCCGGAGACGCCGGAGCGGGCTTCGGCGTGGGCGGCTTGGGACCCGGACGCGGGCCTGCGGCCGGAGCGGCCGGAGACGCGGGCGCCTCCGCGGCGGCCGGCTTCGGGGCCGGCGGGCGCGGCGCGGCCGGACCCGGACGGGCGGCCTGGGCCGGAGAGGGGGCGCCGGGCCTGGCGGGCGCGGCCTTGCGCGGGGCGGGCTTGCCGCCGCCGTTGCCCTGCTGCAGGGCGTCAGTCAGTTTGCGTACTACGGGCGCCTCGATCGTCGAGGACGCCGAACGGACGAATTCACCGAGTTCTTGGAGCTTGGCCATGACGACCTTGCTCTCCACCCCGAACTCCTTGGCGAGTTCGTATACCCGGACCTTAGCCACTTCGCTCCTTTTAGGTCCGGGTTGCGTCCGGACCGTCGCTACTTCATGGGCGTACTCATCGCGTGCTCATCGAGTGCTCATCGCAATCTCGACCTACTTCCAACTCGCGGGGTACCAGGGCCGCACGGGGTTCCGTGCGACACGTTTTACGGTGTTGCCTGCTCAGCAACTGTCTGTCTGCTCGACGTAGTGGCGCAACGCCTTTGTGTCGAGCGCTCCCGGGGCACGCAGCGCCCTCGTGAACGCCCGGCGGCGAACCGCCAGGTCAAGACAGGCCAGGGCGGGGTGTACATACGCACCCCGGCCGGGCAGCGTACCGCGAGGATCGGGGACGCATTCGCCCTCGGCCACCACGGTGCGCAGCAGATCGGCCTTGGCCGCTCGCTCCCGACACCCCACACAGGTGCGCTCAGGGCATGCGCGGGCTTGCGTCCGGCCAGACACTCTTAAGTCTACCTCCCTGCACCGACCTCACCCCTTTGGGGCAAGTATCGAACAGTTGTCGCGCACAAAACTGTCGTGATCTAAGCCACCTGCGGCTTGGATCTATTCCCCGGCCCGTTCGCCGGGCCGTTCACCACCCTGGTCACCCGTCTGCTCGGTGTCCGGGCGGATGTCGATGCGCCAGCCGGTCAGCCGGGCGGCGAGCCGGGCGTTCTGCCCTTCCTTGCCGATCGCCAGGGACAGCTGGTAGTCGGGGACCGTCACGCGCGCCGAGCGGGCCGCGAGGTCGACGACCTCGACCTTGGAGACCCGGGCCGGCGAGAGCGCGTTGGCGACCATGTCGGCCGGGTCGTCGGACCAGTCGACGATGTCGATCTTCTCGCCGTTCAGCTCGGCCATGACATTGCGCACACGGCCGCCCATGGGGCCGATACAGGCGCCCTTGGCGTTCAGACCCGACCGGGTGGACCGGACGGCGATCTTCGTGCGGTGGCCGGCCTCCCGGGCGATCGCGGCGATCTCGACGGAACCGTCGGCGATCTCCGGGACCTCCAGCGCGAACAGCTTCTTCACCAGGTTCGGGTGCGTACGCGAAAGGGTCACGGACGGGCCGCGTACGCCCTTCGCCACCCGGACGACGTACGACCGAAGCCGCAGCCCGTGCTGGTACGACTCGCCGGGGACCTGCTCCTGCACCGGCAGGATGGCCTCCAGCCTGCCGATGTCGACGAGCACGTTCTTCGGGTCGCGGCCCTGCTGGACCACACCGGTGACGATGTCGCCCTCACGGCCGGCGTACTCGCCGAGTGTCGCGTCGTCCTGCGCGTCCCGCAGGCGCTGCAGGATGACCTGCTTGGCGGTGGTGGCGGCGATACGGCCGAAGCCGGACGGAGTGTCGTCGAACTCGCGCGCCTC
The DNA here is from genome assembly GCF_040654355.1 of Streptomyces sp. NPDC050704. NCBI lineage: Bacteria > Bacillati > Actinomycetota > Actinomycetes > Kitasatosporales > Streptomycetaceae > Streptomyces > Streptomyces sp. NPDC050704. The sequence continues at coordinate 4,412 of NZ_JBFAHW010000024.1, forward strand.
CTGCCCCTCCTCCAGGTCCTCGGGGTCCTCCTTCGCCCACACGGTCACGTGACCGGTCTCCCGGTTCAGCTCCACGCGCGCGTGGCGGCGGCTTCCCTCGGTGCGGTGGTAGGCGATGAGGAGGGCCGACTCGATCGCTTCGACCAGCAGGTCGAAGGAGATCTCCTTCTCCCGCACCAGGCCCCGCAGGGCACTCATGTCGATGTCCACGGCTACGCCTCCTCCTCTTCCTTCATGTCTTGCTTGTCCTGCTTGTCCTTGCGGCTGAACTCGACCTGGACGCGTGCCTTGACGATGTCCGCGAAGGCGAGCCTCTTGGCGGTGGGCTTTCGCCCCTTCACGCCGGGCACCTCGACGTCCGTGCCTTCGTCGTCCACGGCCAGGATCCGGGCGACGAGTTCCTCGCCGTCTCTCAGCTGGAACTTCACCAGCCGGTCCGTGGCGCGTACGTAGTGACGGTGTTCCCTGAGCTCGCGCTCGGCGCCGGGGGTGCCCACCTCAAGGGTGTACTCGCCCTGGCCCATCGCGTCCGTCTCGTCGAGCTTCGCCGAGAGCGCACGGCTCACATCGGCGATCGCGTCGAGGTCGGCCCCTTCGTCGGAGTCGACGACGACACGCAGCACACGCTTGCGTCCCACCGAGTCCACTTCGATCTCCTCGAGATCGAGTCCCTGAGAGCTGACGAGCGGTTCCAGGAGCTCTCGCAGCCTCTCGCTCTGGGTGGTGCTCATCCGGGTGACTCCTCGGCCGCGTGTGCTGTTGTGGGTAAGTCGCGTGTCAGGTCAAAGGGTATCCGGTCCCAAGGGGTGTTGCCGTCCACGGTGGCTCGCCCGGAGCCGGATCGGCGCCGCTGGTGAGTGCGGGGGCGGTGCGCGGGTACCGTGATCAAGGGCCTGCCGCCCTTCCGTTCGTACGAGCCTCCCGAGGACGTCTGCCGTGTCGTTCACCCTGCCGTCGCGCACCCCCTCGGGGCCGCGCCGAAGGAGCCTGCTCGCCGGGGCCGCCGGCGTCGGCGCCGCGCTGCTCGCGGGCTGCTCCGCCTCCGACTCCTCCTCCGAGACCGCCAAGGGGAGCCCGTCCGCCGCCGACCGGGCACGCGCGCGTGCGGCCCTGGACAGCGAGCGGCTCGCCGAGCGGTACGGGGCCGTGCTCGCCGTGCATCCGGCGCTGGCCGGGCGGCTGTCACCGCTGCGGGCGGAGGTCGTACGGCATGCGGAGGCGTTCGGGGGCGGGAAGCGGGCGTCGGCCTCTGCGTCTCCCTCGGTGTCTCCCTCCGGGGACTCTTCCGCAGATCCGTCGCCCTCCCCCGCCTCCTCCTCCCCGGACGTGCCGGTCGAGGAGAAGGACGCGCTCGCGGAACTCGCCGCGGCCGAGCGGGCGTTGGCGGACCGGCGTACGAAGACGCTTCTGGAGGTACCGGGAGAGTTGGCCCGGCTGCTGGCCTCGGTGGCGGCGGCCGGCGCCGTGCACGCGTTTCTGCTGACGGAGGGCGAGAAGTGAGCGGTACGGGGATGTCCGGGAGGTCTGGAACCTCCGGGAGAGCGGGGAAGGCGTCGGCGGAGCTGACGGCCGTGCAGGCCGCGCTCGGGGCCGAGCATGCCGCCGTGTACGGATACGGGGTTGTCGGCGGGAAGATCGGGGAGGCTCGGCGGAGCGAGGCGCGCGCGGCCTACGACGCGCACCGGGCACGGCGGGACGAGCTGGCGCGGGCCGTGCGTGACCTGGGCGGGAAGCCCGAGCCGGCGGCGGCCGCGTACGCGCTGCCGTTCCCGGTGACGGACTCCGACTCGGCCGTCCGGCTCGCCGCCGAGCTGGAGGACCGGGTCGCCGGGGTCTACTCGGACGTGGTCCGGGCCGCCGAGGGCACCCGGCGCCGGGCGGCCGCGGAGGCGCTGCGGGACGCGGCGGTGCGGGCGGTGCGCTGGCGCGGCGAGAGCGTAGCCTTCCCTGGTCTCGCCGAGCGGTCGGCCACCGCCACCGCTCCGGCGACACCGACGGCGTAACGCACACAGGAAGGGACCGACTCGCGCATGGCTTTCGAACCGCCGCCGCGTCTCGTCAGGGCGCTCGGCGAGACGGCACCGGCCGGTGACGACTGGCTGGAGAAGCTGCCCGAGGCGGCTCAACAGGCCGCTGATCTACGCGAGTTGACCATCGAGCGGGTGCAGGTTCCCGGCGGGCGCAGCAGTCTGGTGGTCCTGGTGCGGCTGCCGGACGGCACCCCCGCCGTCCTCAAGCTCGCCCCGCGCCGGGCCCGCCCGGAGAGCGAGCGGGCCGCGCTGGCGCACTGGGACGGCCTGGGCGCGGTACGGCTCGTCGAGACGGCAGGACCCGAGGGCGTACTGCTCCTGGAGCGGCTGCATCCCGATGTGTCGGTGCGTTCGCTGCCCGAGGCCAAGTCGATGCTGGAGGCGGCGGGGGCGCTGCGCCGGCTGTGGGTCGAGCCGCCCGCCGGGCAGGTCTTCGAGACCGTGGCCGAGCGGACCGGACGGCAGGCCGAGGTGATGCGGGCGGGCGCGGACGCGGACGCGCTGCCGCTCGTCGACGCGGCGCTGGCGGTGCGTGAGGAGCTGCTGGCCGCGCCGCCTCCGGCGCGGCTGCTGCACGGCACGTTCCGGCAGAGCAAGGTGCTGGCGGGCGAGCGCAGTCCCTGGCTGGCCGTGGGTCCTGACCCCGTCGTCGGCGAGTGCGCCTTCGACCTGGCGCGGCTGGTTCGCGACCGTGTGGAGGATCTGATCGCCTCGCCCTCCGGCGCCGCCACCACCCGGCGTCGGGTGAAGCGCCTCGCGGAGTCCCTGGACGTGGATCAGGAGCGGTTGCGGGGGTGGACGTTGTTCCGGGCGGTCGAGTCGGGGGTGCGGGCTCGGCGGGTGAGGCGTGCTCAGGACGCGGAGCTGTTGCTGGAGTTCGCGAGCTGGTTGTAGCCGGGGGCTTTTGAACTGCCCGGGGGTTGCGGGGGCGGGGATTTCGCCCCCGCCGCCCCTACCCGTCCCGTCCCCTGGGGGCTGCGCCCCCAGACCCCCTATCGGCCTGAACGGCCTCGTCCTCAAACGCCGGACGGGCTGAAGGGGCCTGGGCCTGGGGACCTCGTGACGGGCTGGTGGTGCTTACTCCGCCGACAGGCGGGCGATCGCCTCGTCCACCGTCAGTTCCTCTCGCTCGCCGGTGCGGCGGTCCTTGAGTTCCAGTACGCCCTCGGCCGAGCGGCGGCCGGCCACCAGGATCTGGGGTACGCCGATGAGTTCGGCGTCCGTGAACTTCACGCCGGGCGAGACACCCGGTCGGTCGTCCACCAGGACGCGGACGCCCGCCGCGCCCAGCTTCTCGGAGACGTCGAGGGCCAGCTCGGTCTGCAGGGCCTTGCCCGCCGCGACGACGTGGACGTCGGCCGGGGCGATCTCCTTGGGCCAGCACAGGCCCTGGTCGTCGGCCGTCTGCTCGGCCAGCGCCGCCACCGCGCGCGAGACGCCGACGCCGTACGAGCCCATGGTCACGCGGACCGGCTTGCCCTGCTGGCCGAGGACGTCGAGCTGGAAGGCGTCGGCGTACTTGCGGCCCAGTTGGAAGATGTGGCCGATCTCGATGGCGCGGTCCAGCTTGAGGCCGGTGCCGCAGGAGGGGCAGGGGTCGCCCGCTTCCACCACGACGACGTCGAGGTAGTCGTCGACCTCGAAGTCACGGCCCGCGACGACGTTCTTCGCGTGCTTGCCGTCCTTGTTCGCACCGGTGATCCAGGCCGTGCCGGGGGACACGCGCGGGTCGGCGATGTAGCGGACCTTGTCCAGGCCCTGCGGGCCCACATAGCCGCGTACCAGGTCCTCGCGGCCCTCGAAGTCCTCGGCCGTGACGATTTCGACGACGGCCGGGGAGAGGTGCTCGCCGAGCTTGCCCAGGTCGACCTCGCGGTCGCCGGGGACGCCGACGGCGACGATCTCGCCGTCGACCTTGACCAGGAGGTTCTTGAGGGTGGCGGAGGCCTCGACGCCGAGGTGCTCGGCCAGTGTCTCGATGGTGGGGGTGTCGGGGGTGTCCAGCTCCTCGACGGCCGGGTGCTCGACGTTCTCGGCGGCCGGCGCGACGAAGGTGACCGCCTCGGTGTTGGCGGCGTAGTCGCAGGCCGGACAGTCCACGAAGGTGTCCTCGCCGGCGGGGGCCGGGGCGAGGAACTCCTCGGAGGCCGAGCCGCCCATCGCGCCGGAGACCGCGGAGACGATGCGGTGGTCGAGGCCGAGACGGTCGAAGATCCTGATGTACGTCTCACGGTGCAGGGCGTACGACTGGGCCAAGCCCTCGTCGGTGGTGTCGAAGGAGTAGGAGTCCTTCATCAGGAACTCGCGGCCGCGCAGGATGCCGGCGCGCGGACGGGCCTCGTCGCGGTACTTCGACTGGATCTGGTACAGGATCACCGGCAGGTCCTTGTAGGACGAGCACTGGTCCTTCACCAGCTGGGTGAAGATCTCCTCGTGGGTCGGGCCGAGGAGGTACTCCGCGCCCTTGCGGTCCTTGAGGCGGAACAGCTCCGGGCCGTACTCCTCCCAGCGGCCGGTCGCCTCGTAGGGCTCCTTGGGCAGCAGGGCGGGGAGAACGACCTCCTGGCCGCCCATGGCGTCCATCTCCTCGCGGACCACGCGGGCGACGTTGTCCAGGACCTTCTTGCCCAGCGGCAGCCAGGACCAGATCCCGGCCGCGGTGCGGCGCACATAGCCGGCGCGGACGAGCAGCTTGTGGTTGAGCGTCTCGGCGTCCGCCGGGTCGTCACGCAGTGTCTTGACCATCAAACGGGACATGCGCTGGACCTGGGCCATGATTCTCGACTCCTGCTGCGTAAGGGTGATGCCAAGGAGGTTAGCCGGGTGGCACCGAGCGGCGGAAATCGGTTTAGGCCGCCGAGCCCGTTCGGCCGCGTCCGCTAACGGCGGCGGAGCGGCAGCGGAGCGCCCATCACCGCGTACGGCTTCGGCGCGCTCGGGAACAGGACCTGCCTGGCCAGATCCTCGTATCCCAGCGAGCGGTACAGCCCGCGGGCCGGGCTCTCCGTGTCGATGGCGGAGAGGATCGAGCGGGGCTCGGCGGCGCCGTCCGTGATGGCGGTGATCAGGGCGCGGCCGACGCCGCGGTTCTGGTAGTGCGGGTGGACGTGCAGCTCGGTGATCACGAAGGAGTCGTCCAGCCATTCGTCGTAGCCGTGGCTGCGCAGATAGGGCTCGACGACGGTCGACCACCAGTGCGTACGGTCGTTGGGCATGCCGTAGACGAAGCCGACGAGCCGTCCGTCGGCGGTGGTCGCGCCGAGTGCGCGGGCCCCGGGGTGGGTGAGGTGCCGCAGCACGATCTGCCGCCGTACGGCGATCTCGTCCGAGCCGAGTCCGAAGGCCACGGCCTGCACGGCGAGCGCCTCGTCGACCCGCGCGGCCAGATCCAGCGGGCCGATGACGACGTCGTCGGGCGTACGGGGGCCCTGACCGGGGAAGCGCATGTCGGGGAGACTACAGGTCGTGTACGAGCGTCAGAACAGCACGCTCATGAACGCCCCGACCTCCTGGAATCCGACCCTGCGATACGTCGCCCGACCGGCCGTGTTGAAGTCGTTGACGTACAGGCTGGCGACCGGGGCGATGTCCGTGAGGGCGTAGCGCAGGACCGCCGCCATGCCCGGGGCCGCGTAGCCCTGGCCGCGGTATTCGGGGGCGACCCACACCCCCTGGATCTGGCAGGCGTGCCGGGTGGCGGCGCCGATCTCGGCTTTGAAGACGACCCGGCCTGACCTGTCCAGGCGGGCGAACGAGCGTCCGGAGCCGACGAGTTCGGCGACCCGGGCCTGGTAGAGCAGGCCGCCGTCACCGGCGAGCGGCGAGACGCCGACCTCCTCGGTGAACATCGCCACGCAGGCCGGCATGATCGTCTCCATCTCGTCCTTGCGGATGCGGCGGACGTACGGATCCGGGGCGGTGCCGGCGGGCAGGCGGTCGGTGGCCATCAGCGGCTGGTGGGAGCGGACCTCGCGGGCGGGGCCCCAGTTCGGTTCGAGCAGTCGCCACAGCGGGGCGGTGGCCTCAGCGGGGCCGACGATGGAGGAGCAGCGGCGGCCGGCCCTGCGGGCGCGGTCGGCGAAGGCCCGTACGGCGCGGGGGGTGGCGCAGATCGGGACCAGGTTGGCGCCGGCGTAGCAGAGGGACGTCAGCATGCCGTCCTCGTACCAGCCCCACATCTCGCCGCCGAGGCGCCAGGGGTCGAGGCCCGCGACCTGTACGCGGGAGGTCACGAAGGCGTTCGCGACCGGCTCGCGGTCGAGGACGGCGAGCGCGGCGTCCAGGTCACTCGGTTCGAGGACCCTGGTGGTCGTCTGCGTCAACACGTGCGGGTGCCTTCACCGTAAAGTCTGCTAGATCTCCGCACTGTACCTGGCGAAAATGTGCCGCGCCGCCCGATGGCGTTGCCTCGGACGGCACCTCTGGGGGCTGCGCCCCCGGACCCCCACTTTCGGCCTGAACGGCCTCGTCCTCAAACGCCGGACGGGCTGATGGTCCCGGGCTGGAGGGCAGGGGCGCAGCCCCGCCCTCCAGGGGCGCGGGGAACTGCTCGACCAGCCACAGCGGACCCGCACCCGACAACACACAACACCGGGTCTGGGGCAGAGCCCCAGGGGATGGGACGGGTAGGGGCGGCGGGGGCGAGGAAACCTCAGCCCGCCACCGCGACCGTCGGCTCGCCGGAGGCGACGCCGTCGGCCTCCATCTGCTCGGCGATCTTGAGGGCTTCCTCGATGAGGGTCTCCACGATCTTCGACTCGGGCACGGTCTTGATGACTTCGCCCTTGACGAAGATCTGCCCCTTGCCGTTGCCGGAGGCGACGCCGAGGTCGGCCTCGCGGGCCTCGCCGGGCCCGTTCACGACGCAGCCCATGACGGCGACGCGCAGCGGGACCTCCATGCCGTCCAGACCGGCGGTGACCTCTTCGGCCAGTTTGTAGACGTCGACCTGGGCGCGCCCGCAGGACGGGCAGGAGACGATCTCCAGGCGGCGCTGCTTGAGGTTCAGCGACTCCAGGATCTGCATGCCGACCTTGATCTCCTCGGCCGGCGGCGCCGACAGCGAGACGCGGATCGTGTCGCCGATGCCCTCGGAGAGCAGCGCGCCGAAGGCGACGGCCGACTTGATGGTCCCCTGGAAGGCCGGTCCTGCCTCCGTCACACCGAGGTGGAGGGGGTAGTCGCAGGCCGCCGCCAGCTGTCGGTAGGCGTTGACCATGACCACCGGGTCGTTGTGCTTCACCGAGATCTTGATGTCCCGGAAGTCGTGCTCCTCGAAGAGGGACGCCTCCCACAGCGCGGACTCCACCAGCGCCTCGGGCGTGGCCTTGCCGTACTTCTGGAGGAGCCGGCGGTCCAGCGAGCCCGCGTTGACCCCGATCCGGATCGGCGTGCCGGTGTCCTTGGCGGCCCGCGCGATCTCCTTGACCTGGTCGTCGAACTGCTTGATGTTGCCGGGGTTCACGCGCACCGCCGCGCAACCGGCGTTGATCGCCGCGAAGACGTACTTCGGCTGGAAGTGGATGTCCGCGATCACCGGGATCTGCGACTTGCGGGCGATGGTGGCCAGTGCGTCGGCGTCGTCCTGCGTGGGGCACGCCACCCGCACGATCTGGCAGCCGGACGCGGTCAGCTCGGCGATCTGCTGGAGCGTCGCCCCGATGTCCGACGTACGCGTCGTCGTCATCGACTGCACCGACACCGGTGCGTCTCCGCCCACGGCCACGGTTCCGACCTGGATCTGTCGGCTCTTCCGGCGCTCGGCGAGCCTCGTCGGAACGTCCGGCATGCCGAGTGAAATCGCAGTCATCTGCTGTGCAACCCCAAGGTAAGGATCGGTCGGTCCCGAAAGCTGACGGGCTCCAGCCATCGAGATTACGGCACCCTCGTGCACGGGAGCACATTCCATGGGCAGGTCCACCCAATGAGGGACGGCCGGACACAAAGGGTGCCCGGCCGCCACAAACTCCGTGTGACTAGGAGATTCTCACCGGGTTAACGACATCCGCGATCAACACCAAGATCGTGAAGCAGATGAAGATCCCGGCCACCACATACGCGACCGGCATCAGCTTCGCCACGTCGAACGGACCGGGGTCCGGCCGGCGCAGCACCTTCGCCGTGTTGCGTCGCAGCGCCTCCCACAGGGCGCCCGCGGCATGCCCGCCGTCGAGCGGGAGCAGCGGGAGCATGTTGAACAGGAACAGGGAGAGGTTGAAGCCCGCGACGAGGAACAGCATCATCGCGATCTGGTTCTCCGGCGGGATGTCGAGCGTGAGGACCTCGCCGCCGACGCGCGCCGCGCCGACCACGCCCATCGGGGAGTCCGCCTCGCGCTCACCGTCGCTGAAGGCGGCGTCCCACAGGGCGGGGACCTTGGAGGGCAGGGCGATCAGCGACTCGACGCCGTTCTCCATCATGTCGCCCATGCGGTCCACGGAGTCCGCGAACCCCTGCTTGACGATGCCGGAGGCGGGAGTGAAGCCGAGGAAGCCGGCGTACACGTACTTGCCCTCGACATAACCGCCGTTGCCGTCGGTCTTGCTGACCTGGTTGCGGATCAGGTGGGCGGTCAGGTCGAGGCGCTCGCCCTTGCGGTCGACGGTGAGGGTGACGTCCTTGCCGGGGTTGGAGCGGATGTCGGCCTGGAGCGTGGACCAGTCCTCGATCGGCTCGCCGTTGAAGGCGATGATCTTGTCGCCGAGCTTGAGGCCGGCGGCCTTGGCGGGTGCGGCCTGGTCGCCCGTCGCGCACTTCGAGCGGTTCTCGCTCTGCTCGATGACGCAGTCGGAGACCTTGCCGACCGTGGTGGTCTGGGTCTGGATGCCGAAGGTCATCATCACGCCGAGGAAGATCGCGACGGCCAGGATCAGGTTCATGAACGGCCCGGCGAGCATCACGATGACGCGCTTCCACGGCTTGCGCGTGTAGAAGAGGCGCTCCTCGTCACCGGGCCGCAGCTCCTCGAAGGACTGCGCCCTGGCGTCCTCGACCATGCCGCGCCACGGCGAGGTGGACCGCGCCTCGATGCGGCCGTCGGGCCCCGGCGGGAACATCCCGATCATGCGGATGTAGCCGCCGAGCGGAATCGCCTTGACCCCGTACTCGGTCTCGCCCTTCTTGCGCGACCAGATGGTCGGGCCGAAGCCGACCATGAACTGCGGCACCCGGATGCCGAAGAGCTTGGCCGTGGAGAGATGCCCCAGCTCGTGCCAGGCGATCGAGATGAGCAGGCCGACTGCGAAGACGACTATGCCGAGGATCGTCATCAAGGTCGTCATGCACGAGCCTCCGCCGTTGTCGCCTGTGGTGTGGTCTGTGGTTCGGTCTGTGCTGTCAGTTCCCGGGCCCGGGCGCGTGCCCAGGTCTCGGCTTCGAGGACGTCCGCGACGGTGAGCGGGGTTCCCGTACGGGGTGTGCCGTGCTCGGCGACGACCTTCGTGACGGTCTCCATGATGCCGTTGAACGGCAGGGTGCCGTTCAGGAACGCGTCCACGCACTCCTCGTTGGCCGCATTGAACACCGCCGGGGCCGTGCCCGCGAGCTTCCCGACGTGCCGGGCGAGCCCCACCGACGGAAACGCGTCGTTGTCGAGCGGGAAGAACTCCCAGCTCGACGCCTTCGTCCAGTCGAAGGCGGGCGCGGCGTCGGGGACGCGCTCGGGCCAGCCGAGGCCGATGGCGATCGGCCCGCTCATGTCGGGGGGCGTCGCCTGGGCGATCGTCGATCCGTCTGTGAATTCCACCATCGAGTGGACATACGACTGCGGGTGCACGACCACCTCAATCCGCTCGAAGGGAATGTCGTAGAGGAGGTGCGCCTCGATGACTTCGAGCCCCTTGTTGACCAGGGTCGCGGAGTTCACGGTGATGACCGGGCCCATGGCCCAGGTGGGGTGGGCCAGGGCGTCCTTGGGAGCGACATCGGCCAGTTCGGCCTTCGTACGTCCACGGAAGGGGCCGCCGGAGGCGGTGACGACCAGTTTGCGTACGTCCGCTCTCGTCCCCGAGGCCAGTGCCTGGAAGAGGGCCGCGTGCTCGGAGTCGACCGGGATGATCTGGCCCGGCTTGGCCAGGGCCTTCACCAGGGGGCCGCCGACGATGAGCGACTCCTTGTTGGCGAGTGCGAGGGTGCGGCCCGCTTCGAGGGCGGCGAGGGTGGGGGCGAGGCCGATCGAGCCGGTGATGCCGTTCAGGACGGTGTGGCACTCGGAGGCGGCGAGCCGGGTGGCGGCGTCCGCTCCGGCGAGGATCTCGGGGAGCGGCTCCCCCGCTCCGTACTGCGCGGACAGGGCCTCGCGCAGCGCTGGTACGACATCCTCGCGCGCGACGCCGACCGTCTTCACGCGCAGCCGGTGGGCCTGCTCCGCGAGCAGTCCGACCCGGCCGCCCGCGGCGGAGAGCGCGGTGACCCGGAAGCGGTCGGGGTTGCGCAGTACGAGGTCGATGGCCTGGGTGCCGATCGACCCGGTGGAACCGAGGATCACGACATCCCGGACTCCGACCACGGGATCGAAGACGAGATGCGGATCGGCGAGGGGGGCTGGACTGTCGCTCATCCCCCCATTGTTGCCGCAATGGGTCTCCGGCAGGACAGGGCGTCCCATTCCCGCGTCGCTCACCCCCATGTGTCACCCGGGAAGGCCATGTCCGGCCGGCTCACCGCTTGCGGCGGCGCTTGGCCTTGGACCTGCTGGGCCGGGTGCCGCCGCGCGCGGGTTTGCGGTCGGTGACGGTCTCCGCCGGGGGCGCCGGGACCGCGTCGGCCGGGACGAACTCGCCCTCGACGACGCCCTCCGCCGTGTCCAGGGTGGGGGCGCTGAAGTGCAGGCCGTCGGTGCGGCGGCCCGGTGCGAGGTCCTCCTGGCCGCCGGTGCCCCGGCCGGCGGCGTCCAGGTTGAAGACGTAGCCGACGGATTCCTCCTTGATGGCGTCGTTCATCGCGACGAACATGTCGTAGCCCTCGCGCTCGTACTCGATGATCGGCTCGCGGCCGAGGGTCCAGCGCAGGCCGATGCCGTCGCGGAGGTAGTCCATCTCGTAGAGGTGCTCGCGCCACTTGCGGTCCAGGACCGAGAGGACGACGAGGCGCTCCAGGTCGCGCAGGGCGTCCGCGCCGAGTTCGGTCTCGCGCTCCTCGTAGCGGGCGTGGATGTCGTCGGTGACGGCGTCGATCAGGTCCTCGGCGGTCAGGGCGGCGCGCTCGCCCGCGGCGTCCTCCAGGTCCTCGATGGTGGCCTGGACCGGGTAGAGCTGTTTGAAGGCGCCCCACAGCCGCTCCAGGTTCCACTCCTCGGGGAAGCCCTCGGCGGTCTCCTCGGTGACGTACGCGCGGATCGTGTCGTCCATGAAGTGCAGGATCTGTTCGCGCAGGTCCTCGCCGTCCAGGACGCGGCGGCGTTCCGCGTAGATGAGGGTGCGCTGCCGGTTGAGTACCTCGTCGAACTTCAGTACGTCCTTGCGGGACTCGAAGTGCTGCTGCTCCAGCTGGGACTGGGCGGAGGCGATGGCGCGGGTGACCATCTTGTTCTCGATGGGGACGTCGTCGGGGACGTTCGCCATCGACATCACGCGCTCGACGACCTGGGCGCGGAACAGCCGCATCAGGTCGTCTTCGAGGGAGAGGTAGAAGCGGGAGGCGCCGGGGTCGCCCTGGCGGCCGGAGCGGCCGCGCAGCTGGTTGTCGATGCGGCGTGACTCGTGCCGCTCGGTGCCGAGCACGTACAGGCCGCCGAGTGCCACCACCTCGTCGTGCTCGGCCGCGACGGACTCGGTGATCCGGTCGAGCGCCGCCCGGTGCTTGTCCGGGTTCTCCTCCGGGGTGAGGCCCCGCCCGGCCAGTTCCGCGAGCGCCATGGCCTCCGGGTTGCCGCCGAGCATGATGTCGGTGCCGCGTCCTGCCATGTTGGTGGCCACGGTGACCGCGCCCCTGCGCCCGGCCTGGGCCACGATCTGCGCCTCGCGCTCGTGGTTCTTGGCGTTGAGCACCTCGTGCCGGATGCCCCGCTTCTTCAGCCGCGCGGCGAGGATCTCGGACTTCTCGACGGAGGTGGTGCCGACGAGGACCGGCTGGCCGTTCTCGTGCTTCTCCGCGATGTCGTCCAGGATCGCCGTGTACTTGGCCTCCACGCTCCGGTAGATCTGGTCGGGGTCGTCCGCGCGGGCCATCGGCCGGTTGGTCGGGATCGGCACCACGTGCAGTTTGTAGATCTGGTGGAACTCGGCCGCCTCGGTCATGGCGGTGCCTGTCATCCCGGCGAGCTTCTCGTACAGCCGGAAGAAGTTCTGCAGGGTGATCGTGGCGAGCGTCTGGTTCTCGTCCTTGACCGTCACCGCCTCCTTCGCCTCGATGGCCTGGTGCAGCCCCTCGTTGTAGCGGCGGCCGGCGAGGATGCGGCCGGTGTGCTCGTCGACGATGAGGACCTCGCCGTTCACGACGACGTAGTCCTTGTCCTTCTTGAAGTGCTCCTTGGCCTTGAGGGCGTTGTTCAGGTGCCCGATGAGCGGTGTGTGGTCGGACTCGTAGAGGCTGTCGATGCCGAGCTGGTCCTGGAGGAACTCCACTCCGCGGTCCAGGATCGCCACGGTGCGCTTCTTCGGGTCGTACTCGTAGTCGTGGGTGGCCCGCAGTCCGGCGAGGCGGTCCTTGTCGGCCGGGGTGGTGAAGTTCTCGTCCTGGACGGCGACGCCCCGCATCCGGGTGACCATCCTGGCGAACGCCTCGTACCAGTGCGTGGGCTGGTCGGCGGGGCCGGAGATGATCAGCGGGGTGCGCGCCTCGTCGATGAGGATCGAGTCGGCCTCGTCGACGATCGCGAAGTGGTGGCCGCGCTGCACGAGTTCGTCCTTCGACCAGGCCATGTTGTCGCGGAGGTAGTCGAAGCCGAACTCGGTGTTGGTGCCGTACGTGATGTCGCGGGCGTACTGCTCGCGCCGCTCGGCCGGGGTCGACTGGGACTTGATGACGCCGACGGTCAGGCCGAGGAAGCGGTAGGCGCGGCCCATCCACTCGGCGTCGCGCTGGGCGAGGTAGTCGTTGACCGTGACGAGGTGGACTCCCTTGCCGGTCAGGGCGTTCAGGTAGACGGGCAGGGTCGCGACCAGGGTCTTGCCCTCGCCGGTCTGCATCTCGGCGATGTTGCCGAGGTGGAGTGCCGCGCCGCCCATGATCTGTACGTCGAAGTGGCGCATCCCGAGCGTGCGGCGGGCGGCCTCGCGCATGGCGGCGAAGGCCTCCGGCAGCAGGTCGTCGAGGCTCTCGCCCTCCTCGTACCGCTCCTTGAACTCCGGGGTGAGGGCCTGGAGCTCCTCGTCGGTCAGCGCCTTGAAGTCCTCCTCGACGGAGTTGACCTGTTCGGCGATACGCTCCAGCCTGCGCAGAATTCTTCCCTCGCCGGCCCGCATGATCCTGCCGGTGATGCGTTCCATAGCGGCCACGGAAATTCCCCCTCGGCCCGGTAGGGCTAAAGCACGTCCTCAAGCATCCGTATCCGGCGATTGGCCCGCTGGAGGATGTGGACGCCTTGCTGATTCGCTTTGATCACCTCGCGCAGTACGGGGTTCTCGACCGCATCGAGCGCACCGCGGAAAAGCTGCTGGATGACGGGCCGTTCGCCCGGCCGCCCCGCGTCGAGCAGGGTGTCGACGTCCCGGAGGTCGAGTCTCCGTGCCCGTACGGGATCGAAGGAGGCCACGGTGGGCTTCGGCGCCTCGTCGACCAGGGCGAGCGCGCAGTCGTTCAGCAGCACGGCGAGCGCGTCCCGATGGGGCCCGAAGGTCTCCGGCGCACTCTGGCGAAGTTTCTCCGCCAGTGGCAGAACCTCATCGCGCACCGTCCGCAACGCCTGTACCAATTCCGTCTCGTTCAGCCGGCCCCATGCCTCGCTTCGGGCACGGGTCAGCTGGACGGAAACTCCTTGACTGTATTCTTCCCCGACCCCGTGGCGCATCCACTGTCCCCGTTCGCCATTCCACTCATTGTCGACGCATGATTTCGATGCGGCAAGCAGCTGAATGACGCCGGGGACAGCAGTGCGTTTCTGGGGAAAAGGTCAACGAATGGGGCGGTGGACGTTTTCCCTCGCGGACGGGCCCGGAGTCGCGTCGGCGATCCAGGGCCCTTCTCCGGACGGGTCGACGATGCCCTCCTCCAGCCAGGTGTACGTGCCGGACAGGACGCCCTTGACCACCTTGCGGTCGAGGTCGTCGGTGTTGGACCACAGGCGGCCGAAGAGCTCCTCGACACGGATGCGGGACTGCCGGCAGAAGGCGTCGGCGAGCTGGTACGCCTCGCGGCCGTGGTCCTCGGTGGTGCGCAGGAGTTCCGCGCGGACGCAGGCCGCGCTCATCGCGAACAGTTCGGCGCCGATGTCGACGATCCGGCCGAGGAAGCCCTGCTTGGTCTCCATCCGGCCCTGCCAGCGGGACATGGCGTAGAAGGTGGACCGGGCCAGCTTGCGGGCCGACCGCTCCGCGTAACGGAGGTGGCCGGACAGGTCGACGTGGCCCGCCGGGTGGAATTCCCCGTACGAGCGCGGGAGTTGACCGGCGCCCGTCACCAGCTTGGGCAGCCACTTGGCGTAGAAGACGCCGGCGTTGGCGCCCGCCTTCGCCTTGTCCTGGAGGGACTTCTCCGGGTCGATGAGGTCGCCGGCGACGGAGAGGTGGGCGTCGACCGCCTCGCGGGCGATCAGCAGGTGCATGATCTCGGTCGAGCCCTCGAAGATGCGGTTGATGCGCAGATCGCGCAGCACCTGCTCGGCGGGGACGGCCCGTTCGCCGCGGGCGGCGAGCGACTCGGCGGTCTCGAAGCCTCGGCCGCCGCGGATCTGGACCAGCTCGTCGGCCATCAGGCAGGCCATCTCGGAGCCGAACAGCTTGGCGAGGGCCGCCTCGATGCGGATGTCGTTGCGGTCCTCGTCGGCCATCTGCGAGGACAGGTCGAGGACGGCCTCCAGGGCGAAGGTCGTCGCCGCGATGAAGGAGATCTTCGCGCCCACGGCCTCGTGGAAGGCGACCGGCTTGCCCCACTGCTCGCGGGCGGCCGACCACTCGCGGGCGATCTTCAGACACCACTTGCCCGCACCGACGCACATGGCGGGCAGCGAGAGCCGCCCGGTGTTGAGCGTGGTGAGGGCGATCTTGAGCCCGGCGCCCTCGGCGCCGATGCGGTTCGCGGCCGGGACGCGGACCTGGTGGAAGCGCGTCACGCCGTTCTCCAGGCCGCGCAGCCCCATGAAGGCGTTGCGGTTCTCGACCGTGACGCCCTCCGAGGCGGCCTCCACGACGAAGGCGGTGATGCCGCCCTTGTGGCCCTCGGATTTCGGCACCCGCGCCATCACGACCAGGAGGTCCGCGACGACGCCGTTGGTCGTCCAGAGCTTCACCCCGTCGACGACGTACGAGTCCCCGTCCGGGACCGCCGTGGTGGCGAGCCGCGCCGGGTCGGAGCCCACGTCCGGCTCGGTGAGCAGGAAGGCCGAGATGTCGGTACGGGCGCAGCGCGGCAGGAAGACGTCCTTCTGCTCCTGCGTGCCGAAGAGTTTCAGCGGCTGCGGTACGCCGATCGACTGGTGCGCGGAGAGCAGCGCGCCGATGGCCGGGCTCGCCGAGCCGACCAGGGCGAGCGCCTTGTTGTAGTACACCTGCGTCAGACCGAGGCCGCCGTACTTGGTGTCGATCTTCATGCCGAAGGCGCCGAGTTCCTTGAGCCCGTTGATCGTCTCGTCGGGGATCCGCGCCTCGCGCTCGATCCGGGCCGAGTCGATCTTCGTCTCGCAGAAGTCGTGCAGTTTGGCGAGGAACTCCTCACCGCGCTGCGCGTGCTCGTCGGCGGGCATCGGGTGCGGGTGGATCAGATCGAGCCGGAAGCGGCCGAGGAACAGCTCCTTGGCGAAGCTGGGCTTGCGCCAGTCCTGCTCCCGCGCGGCCTCGGCGACCTTTCGGGCCTCGCGTTCGGTGACAGCGGGCTGGTGGGGTGTTGCGGACAAGAGGCTCACCTCGCCGCGAATAGGGATCTTGGTCCGGTACGTTACCGACCGGTGCTACTCGATCGTATGTACCCGATTCCGGGCGACCCCACCAGTCCTCGCGCGACCGTTCGGCCGATGCGTTTACGTCGGTTCAGCCGATGTCGACCGAGTACGACCTGGTGTCGAGCCGCCCGGAACCGCGGAACACCTCGGTGCCCGACTCGATGCCCGAGACGAACTTGTCGTTGCTCAGCAGGTTCCGCCGTACGAGTGCCTGAGTGAAGTCGTCGAGGTTGAGGGTGGCCTTCGTGGTGTTGGCCTGCCGGACGAAGGAGTGCACCTTCCAGCCGATGTCGCCCTCGTAGAGATCCCACATGGCGCCACCGAGACTGACGCTGCCGACCTTCGAGCCGAGCGGGCCCGCGCCGCCCTGCCGGTTGAGCCACACCATGATCTCGTCGGTGGGCTGGTCCTGCCAGTCGGCGGTGTTCTTGCTGTGCAGCCACAGGTCGTACGCGACGTTCATGGTGCCCGGGTTCGAGCTGACGGCGAACTCCCAGCTGGTCCTGACCGGCTTGCGGTCGCCGACCCGGACGGGCAGCTCGGTGGCCGCCTTGTCGACCTTCCAGCCCCAGTGCCAGCCGAGCACCGAGCTGGAGTAGGACTTGACGGCGTTCTCCTTGCCGGGCTTGCTCGTCCAGGTGTAGTCCGTGCCCCAGGCGATGGTGTCGCCGTTGCGCGAGGTGTCCCAGACGCACTGGGTGCCGGTGCCGTCGTCCTGGCCCCAGAGGTTGTTGTTGACGTAGTACTTGCCCATCGTGACCGTGTCGAAGGCCCCGCACTTCTTGGCCTCCTCGCCTGCCATCGCGACGGTGACGGACGCGCCGGCCGCGAGGGCGGCGACGGCCGCGGTGGCGATCTTCGCCCGGCGGGAGAGACGGGGGCGTCTGTGCTGCATGGGGGGTCCTTCCAGGGACGGGCACTTACGTTCCCCAGTCGCCGCCGCCCTTCGGAAGGTTGCCGTGGAGCTCGCCGGGCGTTCACCGGAAACGCTCAGCACCGGGCGAGCGCTCAGCGCAGCGGAAACGCTCTGAGGGACGTCCCGCGCAGGACGTACAACCGATCGTCGTCGGCGAGCAGTTGCAGGGACGAACCGCCGGCGCTCTCCACGGACTTGAGGGTCCACGCGGTTTTGTGGGTGCGGCGGTCGATCGCGACGGCATCCGTGCCGAGTTCGTACGGGGTCGGAAAGACCAGGTCTCCGGCGAGCAGGGGCGGGCGGGCCGGGGGTGATTCGAGGAGCACCGTGGACTGCCATCGCCAGCGCTGCTTTCGCCGGTCGCGCTCGACGGCCCAGAGCTCCCGTCCCAGCAGTGTGAAATAGAGGGTCGCGCCGTCGATCGCGGCCTCGCCCCACAGCACTCGCCCGGCGAGATCGTCTCCCGTCTCCTCGGGGTCGAAGCTCCAGCGTGTGCGGCCGGTGCGCAGGTCGAGGCAGAGCATGCCCCGGCCGGAGACGACGACGGTGTCGTCGGAGACGGCCACCGCGCGCTGGGTCGCGCCATCGTGGTCGATGATCTCAACGGCCTCCAGGCTCAGCACCCGCCGCCACACCTGCTCGCCGTCGGCGGCGCGGTACGCGGTGACCGCGTCGTTGTCGAGCAGGACGAACAGACCGCGCGCGGCGCCCGCGGCGGCCGTCCTCGCCCTGGCCCGGGTGAGCTTCTTTCGCCAGAGCACGCGGCGCGCCTCGATGTCGTAGGCGACCAGGAGGCGGTCGGTGTCCTCGCGTTCGTCCCGGAAGGTCGAGCCGGGCGCGTGGCCCACGACGTAGACGGTGCTGCCGTCGACCGCGCACACCGGCCGGCTGATCAGGGCGAGGTTCAGACCGAGTGGCGCGGTCTGCCAGCTGCGGCCGTCCGAGGGCTGCACGACCGCCAGCCGTCCGCTGTCGTCCCGGGTGGCGAGCACGACGGCCCCGGCGCAGAGCGTGAGGTAGGAGCCCATCTCGCCGCCGGCGCTCCAGAGCGGGGTGCCGCGGCGGGCGTCGACACCGTGCAGCCGGCCCTCGTCGCCCGGGACGACCAGGACGCCGTCGGTGAGCACGGCGCGTTTGCCGAGCTTCTCGAAATTGCCGCCGTGCTCCCACACGGGGTTGGGGGTGCCGTCGGACGCCGCCCGGGTGGCCGTCGGCGTGGGGCGGGGGCCGGCCTTCGCCGCCGGGGCGCTGCCGTCGTCGCGCGAGGTCAGCCACCAGGCCGTGCCCGCGACCCCGGCCACGGCCGCCGCGGCGCCCGCGGTGAGCAGGCCCCGGCGGGTGGCGCGGACCGGGTGTGCGGGCCGCTCGGCCGTGGCGCGGGGCGGTGGAGGGTCGCCCACGCGGGCGGTGCGGACCGCGATGTCCCCGAGGACCGCCGGCGGCAGCAGCCCGGCGAACGCGCCGCCGCCGGTCCGCCGGGCCCCGGCCGGTGCCGCCCGGCCGGCCAGGGCCGCGGCGTCGGGCCGGGCGACCGGGTCCTTGGCCAGGCAGTCGGTGAGCAGCGGGCGCAGGGACGGCGGTACGTCGGTGAGGTCCGGCTCCTGGTGGGCGACCCGGTAGAGGACCTCGCCCGGTTCGCCCTCGCCGAACGGCGGACGCCCACAGGCCGCGAAGCACAGGACCGCGCCGAGCGAGAACACGTCACCGGGCGGGCCGGGGTCCGCGCCGCCGCTCTGCTCGGGAGCCATGTAGGCGGGTGTGCCGAGCAACTCGCCGGTGGCGGTGAGGTGTTCGGACCCGGTGGCGTGCGCGAGGCCGGCATCGACGACGTACGGCCCGTCGGCGGCGAGCAGGATGTTCGACGGCTTGAGGTCCCGGTGGACGTACCCCTCGCCGTGCAGGGTGCGCAGCGCGTCGGCGAGCTGCCGGGCCAGGGCGCGTACGGACTGCTCGGGCCAGGGCCCGTGTTCGGTGACCGCCTCGGCGAGCGAGGGCCCGACGACGTACTCCGTGGCGAACCACGGCCGCTCCCCCCGCGTGCCCGCGGCGAAAAAGCCGGGGAAGTGCGGGTGCGTGCCGAGCCGGGCGACGGCCTCGATCTCCCGGGCGAACCGGGCATGCGACGGGACGTCGGACTGGTCCTGGGCCGCCAGGTCGGCACGCAGCAGCTTCAGGGCGACGGTGCGTCCGGTCGGCGTCCGGGCGAGGTAGACGGTGCCCATGGCGCCGGAACCGACGCGGGCGAGCAGGCGGTGGCCGCCGACCTCGGCCGGATCGTCGGCGTTCAGACCCAGCAGCGGTTGCATACGTCTCACCTCACCGGGAGTGCGTACACGGAGGACTGGTTCACGACCAGGACACGGCCGCCGGGCATGCGGTGAACCCGGTAGAGGTCCTCGGCGGACTGCCCCGCCTGGAAGGACCACAGAGCCGTGCCGTTGCGCGGATCGAGGGCCACCACGCCCGCCGCCCGGCCGGCCACCAGCAGGGTGCGGCGGGAGTCGCTGAGGGTCAGTCCCGGGGCGAGCCGGACGTGGTCGCCGGGCGGATCGGGGAGCAGTCGTACGCGCCACAGCTCACGGCCCCGGACCGGGTCGACGGCGTACACGGTGCGGTCCTGGTCACTGGTGAGGGCGACCTTGCCCAGTCCCGCGATCTCCGTCGTGGAGGGGGTGTTGATCAGTGACTCCTCGGTGCGCGAGGCGTCGTCGTTGAGGTTGAGCCGCCACAGCGGTTCGTCCTGGTCGAGGCGGGCGGCGGTGAGGTGGCCGTCACCCGTGGCGTAGACGAGTCGCGTGACCGGGTCCACGGCCATCCGGTGGCCCCTGGATATCCAGTGGTGGGCCACGCCGGTGCCCGCCCTGCCCCGGTCGAGGTCGACGGGGATCACATGGGCTGTGCCGTCACGGGCGGCGAGCGCGAACCCGCGGCCGTCCCGCACGTCGAAGCCGAGGCCGTCGCTCTTGGAGACCGGGATGTGCAGCCGCCAGCGCTCGGTCCGCTTGCGGTAGTCGAAGGCGATGACGTGCTCGCCCGGATCGGCTCCCCGGGGCGCCGTGGTGAGCGCCGCCTGGTAGAGCACGAAGCCTCGGCGTCTGTCGAAGGCGAGCATCCGCCGGAAGGAGAGTGCCGGGGCGATGCCCATGTCCTCGGACCACAGACGCGTGCCGTCCTCGGTGCTCACCGCGACGAAGTCGGTGCCGCGCGCGACGACGAAGGTGCCGGGCGCGCCGGGGATGAGCGAGTGGTTCGGCGCGTTGGTGAGGTGGACGTCCTCCTGGTCGGCGCGCCACAGCACACGGCCGTCGGACAGGCGCAGCGCGGTCAGTTCCTCGGACTCGGCCAGCAGAGCGGCCTTGCCTTCGCGGATGGCCCACACCGTCGAGTTCGCGTAGCTCAGACCACTGTGCCGGGCGTCGTAGCGCCACAGAGCGGACGGTGCGATGCCCTCCGGGACACGGGCGCGGGTCGCGGTGGGCCGGGTGCGGGTGCCCGAGTCCCGGCCTGGCATCGTGAACGCGGCGACACCGCCGGCCCCCGCGAGCAGCCCGGCCCCGGCGGCGACCAGCACGGCCCGGCGGCCCGGCCGCCGCCCCTCCGCCGGGCGAGGCCCTGGCTGCCCGCCCGGCCCGCCCTGCCCGGCATCGGTGGCGCCCTCGGCCGCCAGGGCGCGCTCGGCCTGCCGGGCCAGCGCGGTGACCAGCCGGGCGGGTAAGGGGAACGGGGCTGTGGCGCCCGGGAGTTGAGGATCGTCCGCTGCGTCCGGTGGCGCCGGGTCCGGTGGTGGTGCATCCGGTGACGGTGCATCCGGTGGTGGTGCGCCCGCGGGTGAGACCTGGGCGAGTACGGAGTCCAGGGCCGCCAGATCCTCCCGCGGACTCCCCTGCCGTGGCCGGGGAGGTGCGAGGCGGGGGCCGTCGGCGCAGATCAGTACCGCGTCCGCGGTGACCGCGCCGTGGCAGACACCCTGGGCGTGCAGTCGGCCGAGCGCGCCGCTGAGCACGGCACGGATCGCGCGGAGCGTCGCGTCCGGGAGGCCGCCGTACATGAGGGCGCCGACCTCGGCGAGGGTGAGGGCGGGGACGTACGGGAAGGCGAGCCAGGCGGGTCCCGGCGGGACTGCGGGAGGGTCGTCTGGAAGGACCGCGGGAGGGCCGTCGGGAGAGACAGCGGGAGGGTCGGCGGGAAAGATAGCGCGAGGGTCGGCGGGAAAGACGGCAGGCGTGGCCTCCCGGTGCCGGTCCCGCTTCTCGGCACGCTTCTCGTTTCGCCTCTTGGCGCGGGACAGCAGGAGAGTGCGTCGGCTCGCGGTTGCCGGTCCCGGAGCGGGGCCAGGGCCGGGCGCGGCACCGGTGCTGGAGCCGGGGCCGGGGCCGGGGCCGGTGCTGGAGCCGGGGCTGGAGCCGGAGCCAGTGCCGGGGCCGGGGCCAGTGCCTGAGCCGATGCCGGGGCCGGGGCCGGGGCCGGGGCCGGGGCCGGGGCCGGGGCCGATGCCTGAGCCAGTGCCGTCGTGTAGCAGTGTGGGCAGGCCGGGGCCCGCAGCCGCGCGCAGTGCCTCGGCTACGGCTGCGGAGTCCGTCGGCGTGCCGGACGTGAGCAGGACGATCTCGGCGAGCCCGTCGTCGGGGCCGCGCGCCAGCAGTCGCCGCTCCCCGCCCACCGCCGTGAGCCGGGCCAGCGGCCGGTACGGGCCCAGCACCGGCGGGTCATCGGCGCGCAGCCTGTCCATACGAACCCCCGTTCGTCCCCAGTCGGCCAGAGTAAGCCCGGAACGTCCGGTTCATGAGTCCCTTGTGAGACGGCGGTTGCGGACGGCGGTTCAGCGGGCGATCCAGCGGGCGATTCAGAAGACGGGAAGCGCGCGCAGCGTCGTGCGGCGGGCCACGAACACCCGCCCCGCCGCACCCGCGAGGCGCCAACCGGCCTGGTCCACATCGTCGTTGAAGGTCCACAGCAGCCGACCGGTACGGATGTCGGCCGTGTAGACGCCCAGGTCCTGCAGCCGCTCGTGGGCGGGGCCGGTACGTCGCCCGAGTGCGCCGTACAGCGCGTTGCCGAGGACGACGCCGGGGCGCACGGGTTCGGCGCCGAAATCGAACGGGACCGACCAGCGGGGGTCGCCGTTTCCGGCGTCCCGGCAGGTGAGCTCGTCCTTGCGGACCGTGTACAGCCGGGCCGCGTAGACCCGACCGTCCGCGACGGTGGGCGCGCCCCAGAAGGAGTCCTCGGCCGGGACCGACCAGCGCTCGCCACCGCCGCGCGCGTCGAGCAGGGCGAGGGTGTCGCCGCCGACGCAGAAGCCGTCGCGCACCGGGGCGGGCGTCAGCCCGGCCGACGGCAGGACATGCCGTGGGCGTCCGATGTCCCGCTCCCAGCGGACGGCGCCGCTCTCCGTGTCGAGGACGAGCGTTCCACCGTCCCGGGCGACGGCCATCAGCCGGTCGCCCGCCGCCGCGCCGGACACGGCGCCCGTGGAGCCGAGGGCGCGGCGGGCCGTCCAGCGCTCGGCGCCGTCCGCCCGTGCGAGGGCCTTCACCCGACGGTCGCCGTCGAGCACGTAGACGTGCGCGGCGTCGAGGGCGAGCGCCTGCTCCGCGTCGGCGCGCACGCTCCACAGCCGGGCCCCGCGACGCGCGTCCAGCGCGGTGAGCCGGCCGTCCGCCGTGACCACCAGGACGGTACGGCCCGCCACCAGGAGCGGCCCGGCGCGGTCCGGCGCCGCCCCGCCCGCCCAGGTCCAGGCCCGTGCGCCGGTGTGCTGCGCGAACGCGGCGAGCCCGTCGCCCGTGCCCACGACGACGACACGGTCCGCGGTGACCGGACCCGGTCCCGACTCGCTCAACTGCCCTGCCGTCCAGAACGGTTGGGGAACCGTGCCCGCCGTGGGCCGGGCCAGCGGCTCGGCGACGGGAACACCGTCCGCGGTGACCGGCGCCGCCCCGCCGCCCGGGTCCCGGTCCCGCGACAGCCACCAGCCAGTGGCGCCTCCCCCGCCCGCGACGACCGCTCCCGCCCCCGCCGCGAACACGGCGCGCCGCGAGAGACCACCCTCCGCCTTCAGCAGCGCGGCGGCCTCGTCCGTTCGCCGGGCGATCTCGTCGGCGAGAGGGCCATGCCGCCAGGGGGGCGCGGAGGCCGAGGAGGAGCCAGTGAGCCGCCGCCCGGCGCGCGGGGGCCTGGCCGCGGTCCGCGCCGCACCCTCCCCCACCAGAGCACGGGCCAGCTCCCCCGGGGTCGGCCGCCTCGCCGGATCCTTCTCCAGACAGGCCCGCACCACCGGCACCAGCGTCTCCGGTACGCCGTCCAGTGACGGCTCCTCGTGTACGACCCGGAAGCTCACCGCCGCGGGATGCCCCGACCCGAACGGGCCGCGCCCGGTGCAGGCGAAGGCCAGGACGGCGCCGAGGGCGAAGACGTCGGCGGGCGGGCCCGCCCGGCGACCTGTGACCTGTTCCGGGGGCGCGTAGCCGGGCGTCGCCGGGACCAGGCCCGGCTCGGTGAGGGTGAGGCCGTACTCGGGGCGGGCGATGCCGAAGTCGATGACGCACGGCCCGGCCCGGGTGAGCACGATGTTGGAGGGCTTGAGGTCACGGTGGACCAGGCCCGCGGCATGGATCTCCGCGACCGTCCGGGCCAGCTCGGCGCCCAGCGCCCTGGTCCCGTTCCCGTCGAGCACCCCGCAGGCCGCGACCGCCTGGTGCAGCGTGGGCCCCGCCAGATACGCGGCGGCGATCCACGGCACGGGACCGTCGAGGTCGTACCCGAGCACCCGGGCCACCCCCCGCCCGCGCACCGCCGCGGCCGCGTCGGCCTCCCGCCGAAACCGCCGCACCATGCCCTCGTCCGCGGCCAGCTCGACCCGCAACACCTTCACGGCAGCGACCCGCCCCCGCACATCCCGCCCCAGATACACGGCCCCCATACCGCCTTCACCCAGCAACGCGACAACGCGGTACGGCCCAATCCACTGCCCGGACCCACCGCCCCCGGCCCACGCCTCGCCGTCCCCCAACCCATGGCCCCCCACGGCCGCTCATGGTAGGCAGGAACTACCAGCTCGGAAAAGTGGCCGCAGGCCCTTTTCCAGGGGCGCGGGGAACTGCGCGACAAGCCCCCACGAACCCGCACTCGCCCAACCACCCGCACCCCCCACCCCCATGGGCGCCCGGCCAAACCGACGGAGTCGAAGCGCTTCGACAACCTATGGACACCCACCCGCCGTCAAGCTACTGTCGAGCCACCCCTCACTCGCCCCTTATCCGTACCGCGCACTGTCGAAGCGCTTGAACACAATGCTTGGAGAGCTGGATGGTCACCCTCGCCGAGGTCGCCCAGCACGCCGGAGTCTCGGCCAGCACGGTGAGCTATGTCCTCAGCGGCAAGCGGTCCATTTCCACGGGCACCCGGCAGCGGGTGGAGCAGAGCATCCAGGAGCTCGGATACCACCCCAACGCCGGCGCCCGGGCACTGGCGAGCAACAGGTCCAACATCATCGCGCTGATGATCCCGCTCCGCACGGACATGTACGTACCCGTGATGATGGAGATCGCCATCGCGGTGGCCACCGCGGCGCGCACCCACGGGTACGACGTGCTGCTGCTCACCGGCGAGGAGGGCCCCGACGCCGTGCGCCGGGTCACCGGCAGCGGGCTCGCCGACGCGATGATCCTGATGGACGTGGAACTCGACGACGAGCGGCTGCCGCTGCTGCGCGGCACCGACCAGCCGTCCGTGCTCATCGGACTGCCCGCCGACACCAGCGGTCTGACCTGCGTCGATCTCGACTTCGGCGCGACGGGCGCGCTGTGCACCGAGCATCTCGCGATGCTCGGTCACCGTGACATCGCTGTCATCGGCGAGGCGCCCGCGGTCTACGAGCGCCATACGGGCTTCGCCGAGCGCACGCTCGACGGACTCCGGTCGAGGGCACGGGAGTTGGGCCTGCGGGTGCTGCACCGCCCGTGCGAGGGCGGCTACGACGCCATGTCGCTGACGCTGGCCCGGGTCTTCGACGAGCGGCCGGGCACCACGGGCTTCGTCGTGCAGAACGAGTCGGCGGTCGAGCCGCTGCTCGCGCTGCTGCGCCAGCAGGGCCGGGCCGTTCCGGAGGACGTGTCGGTGATCGCGATCTGCCCGGACCAGGTCGCCACCCAGGCCTCGGTACGGCTGACCTCGGTCGCCATCCCCGCACAGGAGATGGGCCGGCATGCCGTCGAGCACCTGATCGCCAAGCTTGAGGGCCACGGCAAGGACGAAGTCGAGCTCCTCGCACCGGAGTTGACGGTACGGGCGAGCACGGGGCCGGCACCGGCCCCGGCCACTGCCTGAACCGACCGGCACCACCGGCGCTGCCACCACCGGCACCGCCCACGATCGGCACCCCGACTTCCGTACGAGACACGGGCGTTGGGGGCACCCCTAGCTGTCCCGGCCACTCAGAGCCGCGCCGGGTCCTGTCGCCACTCCTTCCCTCAGGAGCACCCCACGTGAATCAGCCTGCCGAAAACCAGCCCGGACAGTCCGGACAGCCCGGCCAGGGTTCCGTCACCCTCGCCCAGTCCTCCCCGACCATCGGCACGTTCCGCGAACGCGACGGCGCCCTGGAGTGGAGCGGCCGCCAGGAGACCGTACGCATCGAGCCGTGGGGCCCGGACGCGGTACGGGTCCGGGCGCGGCTCGGCGGACCTGTCGTGGAGGGCCTGCCGGGCGCGCTGCTCGACGAGGCGCCCGTCACCGAGTCCGCCGTCAAGATCGAGGACGGGCACGGGCAGTTGACCGTCGGCGCGCTGACCGTCGAGGTCAGCGCCGAGGGCCTGGTCCGCTTCGTCCGCACCGACGACGGCGGCGAACTCCTCACCGAGGAGCGCGCCCACTTCTGGTGGCCGGGACCGCGCCTCTACACCCCCGTCGGGAACGGCTACCACCGGCTGGAGCAGCGCTTCGCCGCGTACGAGGGCGAGAAGCTGTTCGGCCTCGGGCAGCACCAGCACGGGCTGCTCGACCAGAAGGGCGCCGTCCTCGATCTGGTGCAGCGCAACGCCGAGGTGACCATCCCGGTGCTCACCTCCAGCCGCGGCTACACCCTGCTGTGGAACAGCCCGGCCATCGGCCGTGTCGAGCTCGCGGGCAACGGCACGCGCTGGGTGGCGGACTCGGCCCGGCAGATCGACTACTGGATCACCGCCGGTCGGCCGGCCGACGCCCAGCGCCGCTACAGCGCGGCGACGGGCCGTACGCCGATGCTGCCCGAGTGGGCCGCGGGCTTCTGGCAGTGCAAGCTGCGCTACCGCACCCAGGACGAACTCCTCGCCGTGGCACGGGAGTACAAGCGCCGCGGCCTGCCGATCGACGCCATCGTCTGCGACTTCTTCCACTGGACTCACCTGGGCGAGTGGAAGTTCGACCCGGCGGAGTGGCCCGACCCTGCGGCCATGCAACAGGAGCTGACGGAACTCGGCATCAAGCTCGTCGTGTCCATCTGGCCGTCGGTGTCCCCGCTCTCCGAGAACCACCAACTCATGGAGCAGCGCGGCTACTTCATCGGTACGCAGTACGGCCCGATGGCGCACGCCGACTGGCCCGACAAGGAGGTCGCCTCCACGGTCCAGGTGGCCTTCTACGACGCCACGAACCCCGAGGCGCGCGACTTCATGTGGTCGCGTGTGAAGGACAACTACCTTGAGCCGTACGGGATCAAGGCCTTCTGGCTGGACGCCTGCGAGCCGGAGCTGAAGCCGGGCTTCCAGGAGAACCTGCGCTACTGGGCGGGCCCCGGTCTCGAAGTCGGCAACATGTACCCGCGCGAGAACTCCCGCGCCTTCTACGAGGGCATGCGGGCGGCCGGCGAGACCGAGATCGTCACCCTCAACCGCTCGGCGTGGGCGGGCAGTCAGCGCTACGGCGCCGCCCTGTGGTCCGGCGACATCGGCACCGACTTCGCGACCCTGCGCCGCCAGATAGCGGCCGGGCTCAACACCTCGCTCTCCGGCATCCCCTGGTGGAACACCGACATCGGCGGCTTCCACGGGGGCGACCCGGACGACCCGGCGTATCGCGAGGTGATGATCCGCTGGTTCCAGTTCGGCGCCCTGTCCCCGCTGATGCGCCTGCACGGCTTCCGCGACCCGGGCACGCCGCTCGGCCCGGAGATGACCGGCGGCCCGAACGAGGTCTGGTCGTACGGCGAGGAGGCCGGCGCGATCATGGAGGACTACCTGCGGCTGCGTGAGCGTCTGAAGCCGTACGTGCTGGACGTCATGCGGGAGGCCCACGAGGAGGGGCTGCCGGTCATGCGCCCGCTGTTCCTGGAGTTCCCCGAGGACCAGACGGCCTGGTCGGTGGACGACTCGTACCTCTTCGGCCCCGACCTCCTGGTCGCGCCGGTCCTGACGGCGGGCGCGACGGCCCGTACCGCCTACCTCCCGGCGGGCGCGCGCTGGACGGACGCGTGGACCGGCGAGACGTACGAGGGAGGCGCCGCCGTGACGGTCGACGCCCCCCTGAACCGCATCCCGCTGTTCCTTCGGGACGGAGCACAACTGCCGGTGGCGGAGTAGGTGGCTGACGGCGTGTGAGGGGGCGGCCGGTGCCCGTGAGGGTTCCGGCCGCCCCTCTGTCGACTGTCGGTGGGGCTACTTGGTTCCGAGGTAGTAACTCACCTGCGGCGGCTGGTTGTAGCCGGTGTTCTGCCAGCCCACGCCGAGCCGGTACACCGGGTCACTCATCAGCGTGGGAAGCCGGAAGTCGGTCGGATGCGGAGTCGAGTAGAGCCGCAGCGCAGTGGAGTCGGCGTTGCGCCACAGCATCTCCTCGCGCCAGTCGCCGAGCAGGTCGGCGGAGAGTGCCGGGCTGCCCTTGGTCCAGTTGTTGGACTTGGCGTCCTGGTCGAGCCAGATACGGGTGAGGTCGGTGGAGCCGGTGTACTTCAGGATCTGGCCGTAGCCGACACCCGCCGAGCCGGACCAGCGGTGGTCGAGGAGTTCACGGTTCGCGTCACCGTCCCACCAGATCGCCGAGTTGTACGAGGCTCCGCCGCCGAACGTGGGCACGCTGTCGCTGATCTTCGTACCCTTGGCCGTGTAGAGGCCGCCCCCGCTGGACCAGCACTCGGCGCCTGCGTGGTCGCGCGTCAGGTCCGCGCACAGGCCGCGGCCGACGTCCGTGCCGGTGCGCGAGCCCCAGAGGACCTGCCCGGTGCGCGCGTCGTGCATCTCGTAGCCGTAGGCGGAGTCGGTGTGCTCGTGGACGTTGAACGACTCCAGGCCGGGGCGGGCCGGGTCGAGGTCGCCGACGTGCAGGGCGTCGCCGTGACCGAGCTTGGTGGTCCACAGGCCGCTGCCGTTGTCGTCGACGGCCATGGCCCCGTAGAGGATCTCGTCCCGGCCGTCGGCGTCGACGTCGGCGACCGCGAGGTTGTGGTTGCCCTGCTGGTCGTAGCCCTTGCCGTAGTTCGTCGAGGAGTTGGTGTCGAACTTCCAGCCGCGGACGAGGTCCGTGCCGTTCCAGGTGTACGAGGCGATCGCGATGCGCTCGTAGATGCCGCGGCTGAACACCATGCTGGGCGTGGTGCCGTTGAGGTACGCGGTGGCGGACAGCAGCCGGCCCTCGCGGTTGCCCCAGGTGTCGCCCCAGTCGGCGACCGAGCCGCGGGCGGGTTCGAAGGGGACGGAGTCCATGACGCGGCCGGTCTGGCCGTTGAAGACCGACAGGTACTCGGCGCCGCTGATCACCGCGCAGTTGTCGGCGAGGTGGGAGGCGCTCGCGCTGCCGATGACGGTGCCCGCCGAGTCCCGCGAGCCGTCGGAGGTGCGGACGGCCATCTCCGCCTTGCCGTCGCCGTTGTAGTCGTAGACCTGGAAGGAGTCGTAGTGCGAGCCGCTGCGCACGTTCGTGCCGAGGTTGACCCGCCACAGCCGGGTGCCGCTCAGCTCGTACGCGTCGAAGACGGTCGGGCCCGTGCACGTACCGGAGTTGGCGACGTCGGTGGCGTTGGACGGGACCCACTTGAGGACAAGCTCGTACTGCCCGTCGCCGTCGAGGTCGCCCACGCTCGCGTCGTTCGCCGAGTAGGTGTAGGCCACGCCGTCACGGGTGGTGCCGCCCGGCGGCTTCTGCAGGGGGATGTCGCGGCGCCCGTCGGCCCACACCGACGCCGTGCCGCCCTTGGTCTCCGTCCCGTTGACGACGGCCCGGATCTCGTAGGTCGAGCTCGAACCACCGCCTGCGTCCAGGTAGTTGGTCTTCGCCGTCTCCTGGATGAGCGTGCTGCCGCGGTAGAGCCGGAACGTCACGCCCTCCGGGTCGTCGCCGAGCATGCGCCAGGTGACGAGGACGCCTCCACTCGCGGGGACCGCGACCAGGCCGCGGTCCAGTTTCTCGGCGACCCGGGCGGCGGCCAGCGCCGCGGTGGCCTTGTTGGCGGGTTCCGGGACGCCCTGTGCTGCGGCCTGCCGTACGGGCTGCGGTGCGGCGCCTGCCGTGTGCTGCAGTGTCAGCATCCCGCCGGTGCCTACGAGAAGCGCGGCGAGGCTTCCGGCGAGGAGCCTGCCGGGGCGTCGGAGACGGTGAGGGGGCGAAGTACGGCTCAATCTGATCATCAAGGCCTCGTCCGTGGGGAACGGTTGTCTTCTCGGGTCGCCGCCGGGCGGGGGGAGGTTGCCGGGTCGGCAGGATGGGAAGTCCTGTCAACTTCCGGGCACAACAAGCAAGTTCGCCGGGATGCGGTTAGCTGGGATGCGGTCCGCCGAGATGCAGTTCACTGAGATGCGCTCCCCCGTCCGCCGCCGTCTGCCGCCGCCTCCGAAAGGAACCCCACCTCCGTGTCCTCCACCCCCCTCGCCCTGTCCCTGGCCAACCTGCTGCTCCGGCCGGCGCTCGGCTCCCGGCGTACCCCCGACCGGGTCTTCGACCGGCTCGTCGCCGAGGCCGGTCAGGCGGACGGCGGGGACCAGCGGTTCGTCGACGACTTCCGGTTCCTGCTGCGTCACTGGGCCGAGGACGAGAGGCTCACCCCGGTCGGCTGGCTGGCCGCGCAGACGCACGTCCGCAGACATCTCACCAACCGGGCCCGGATCCGGCGGCTGATCGCCGAGCACCCCGAAATCGAGCGGGAGCCCATCGAGAAGCCGGTGTTCGTGGTGGGCCTGCCGCGCACCGCCACCACGCTCACCCACGGCGTGCTGTCGCTCTCGGACGAGCACCGCTGTCCCCTCCTGTGGGAACTGCTCACGCCCGACCTGGACGTACCGCCCGGGCGGCGGCGGAAGGCGGTCGCGCCCGCGCGACGGCTGGTCCAGGGCACCGAACTGCTCGCCCCGCGCTTCCAGGACATCCACCGCATGGTCGCCGAGGGCCCCGAGGAGTGCACCTTCGCGCTGCCGCACGCCATGATGCCGCTGTCCCAGGCCCGCATACCCGCGTACCAGGCCTGGCACTACGAGCGGGACTTCGTGCCCGACTACCGCCACCTCAAGCGGGTCTACCAGGTGCTCCAGTACGGCCGCCCGCGCCGCCGCTGGATGCTGAAGTCCCCCATGCACATCGAGAACCTCGACGCGCTGCGCACGGTCTTCCCCGACGCCACGATCGTGTGGACGCACCGCGACCCGGTCACCGTCATGGCGTCGTACTGCAGTCTGGTCGAGCACGGCATGAACATCAGCGTCCGCCCGCTGGACCTGCACGGCATCGGCGCCACCTGGCTCGAACTGCTGAGCCGCTCCATGACGCGCGGCCTCGCGGCCCGTGCCGCCATCCCCCGCGAGGCGCTGGTGGACGTCCCGTACTCCTGGCTCGGGTCCGACCCGGCCACCGGCGCACCGAAGCTCTACGAGTCCATCGGCGCCCGCTGGACCGACGCCGACGCGGCCCGGCTCCCCGCGGTCACGGCCCGCCCGAAGGGCACCCGCCCGCACGGCTACGACCTGTCCCGCTACGGACTGACCCGCGCCGACGTCGAGACGGCCTTCGCCGACTACAACGCGCTGCGGGCCGAGGTCGACCGGGCCTGACGGCCCGGCCCGGCGCCGCGTGGGGGTGCGGCGCCGGCCCGGGTCTGCGATCAACTACTGGAGACCGTCAGGTTGTTGGTCCTGAAGTCCAGACCGCCGGACGACGAGGTGATCTCGAAGCCGAACTGGACGTCGCCGATGGTCTCGTTACCCATCCAGCCCTTGGTGTCCTTGATCCACTTCAGGATCGGCAGGGCGTTGACGGTGCCGGAGTTGGAGTCCGAGGTGCGCAGGAACGAGAAGACCTCGTTGGCGCCGTTGCTGCCCTTGTAGACGTTCCAGGTGTGGCCGCCGAGGGTGACGCTGCCCTGCGAGCTGCCGATCGGACCGACGGCTCCGTTGTAGTTCACCCAGAGCATGATCTCGTAGTCGTAGTCCGTGTCCCAGATGTCGTACGAGGTGTTGTACGCGCCCGAGGACGGGACGGTGACGTTGTAGCTGCTGCTGAGCGAACCGAGCGAGGTGATGCTCTTGTTGATGACCTTCTTGGAGTTGGGGTAGGACTTGATGCCGCCGGTGTTGGGGTGGTTGGCGTTGACGCCCCAGTTGGTGCCGGAGTTGGCCCAGATGCACTGGCTGCCCGCGCCCGAGCCCCAGATGTTGTTGTAGAGGGTGTAGCCGTTGAGGCTGGTGTTGCCCCACTTGTCGCAGGAGTTCCAGACGGCCGCGTGGGCCGGTGCGGAGGCGAGGGCGACGGTGGCGCCGAGCGCGAGCGCGGGGGCCAGCAGTGCCTTGGTGATCCTGTTGAGCGTGCGTGTTGCCATGGTGTCCCTTCCATGGGTGGGGGGAAATGCGGGGGGATCTACTGCTACTGCGGCCCCGAAGTGAGGACGCAGTCCTCTCCGGCGCGTAGCGAGAGCGATCTCGCTCCGGAGAGAGTTCTGAGGTCGATGCGGTGGGTCCGGGTGGGCCGAATCACCGCTCGGGTTTCCTCCCGGCTCCAGCTGAGGTCGACCTCGGCGCCGAACCTCGTGCGTACGCCCCGGAGTTCACCCTTCGGGTACGCGGCGGGCAGCGCGGGCAGGAGGACCAGCCGGTCGGGGGTCGACTGGATCAGCGCCTCGATGAGCAGGGCGGGGAGTGCGTGGGCGGCGTCCGCGTTGTAGACGTCGCGGCCGGGGTAGTGCGCGCTCATCAGGGAGGCGTGGAAGAAGTCGCCGGTGAGGACGTTGTCGAGGGCGGCCGCGACCCGCTCGCCGTCCCGGAGGCGGGCCGCGACCAGGGCGTGGTGCAGGTGGCCGTGCGCCGAGTCGTTCTCGGCGCCCCGGAGTCGGAGCGCGCGGTGCGCGGCGGCCGCCAGGTCCGGGGTGTCGTAGGGGGTGATCTCGTCGAGCGGCCACACGCCGTACAGATGGCTGAGGTGCCGGTGGTCGTACGTGTCGTCGAGGCCGGGCCACGCCCATTCGGCGAGCGCCCCGTCGTCGTTGACGCGGTGCGGGGGCAGCTTCTCGGCGAGCGCACGCCAGCGGTCGGCGTCCGGTCCCGGCCCTGGTCCCGGCCCCGGTCCCGAGTGGTACGCCGCCGCCGTGAGCAGCGCGTGTCGGGCCGCCGAGAGGTCCATGGCGGCGTTGAGTGCGCCCCAGCTCGCGTTCGCGGGCCGGTTCTCGGGTGAGTAGGAGGGCACGACGACGAGGTGGCCGTGCTCGTCGGTCCGGGTGAGGAAGTCCTCGTAGAACTCGGCGACTTCGGCGAGGGCGGCGGCGAGCCGCGGGTCCCGCTCGCCCCGTGTCTCGTCGTGGTCGACGAGCGGCTTGAGCAGCCAGTCGGCGCCGGCCGTCCACAGGTGCAGCGGGTATTCGCGGCTGAAGTGGTACGTGTGCCCGGACTCGCCGTCGGTGTGGGAGGGCGCGACGATGCCCCCGGCGCCGAAGATGTCGTGAGCGTTGTCCCGCCAGTCCGGCAACTGCCCGTGCACCAGGGCCGCGTGGGCCTCGACGACCTCGGGCAGCGCCCCCGCGACGGCCGAGGCGGTCTGCAGGTTGAGGTTGGCGTTGGTGGTGAACGCCCCGGACCAGGCCGTGTTCCAGTCGCCGGTCCACAGGCCGGTGAGCCTCGGCGGCAGCATCCCGCTGGACGACAGCAGGTGGTAGCGGCCGGCCGCGAAGAGCCGCTCAAGGAGCGCGGGGCTCTTGGGGCGCCTGAGCAACTCCGAGCCGGGCAGGGCGCGTTCGGTGTCGTCGGCGTCGAGGGTGAGGGAGGCACGGAGGTAGGCGGTGCGGTGGAGGGAGAGGTGGCGGTCGAGGAGGTGGTCGTACGGGGTTCGGTCCTCGTGGCCCTGGTCCTGGCCCTGGTCACGGTCTTCGTCTCGCTCCCGATTCCGCTCTTCGGGCAGAAGGCCGCGCAGGGCCCGCGTCTCCTCCACCACGTCCAGCTCGCCGGTGTGCCGCCTGACCCGCGTCAGCAGCAGGACCGACTCGGCACGCTCGACCCGTACGCCGGGCGGAGCCAGTGTCGTGCGGCCGCCCGTGACCACGACGAGGGTCACGCCGGTGTACGCGCGGTCGCTGTCCGGGTAGCGGGCACGGAGGGAGAGGAGCGCGCCTTCGGGAGTGAGAGCCGTGCCGTGCCCGACTGCCAAGCCCCTGGGCGCACCCGGGAGTTGATGATCCAGGGAGAGATCGAGGGTGAGCCCCGGGCCGGTGACGTACTGGACGATCACATCGTCCGCCCGCGATACGAACACTCGGCTGTGCCAGTCCGTGCACCTGGCCTCGACCACTCCCGTGGTGAAGTCCACCGTACGGCGGTAGTCGCGCCCCTCGCCGGACGGCCGGCGCGACCGGACCTGGAAGGCGGGGTGGAAGGGCTGTACCCACTGGAGTTCGCGCCCGTCCGTGAAGCTCTCGGCGGCCGTGGCCTCTGAGGCGAGCAACCGGTCCTGGAGCGCGGGCAGTTCGGCCGCCAGCCGCGGAGGCCTGGCGTGCTCGCTGCCGTTGGGGCGGACCAGGGTGTGGTGCGTGACGATGACCTGGTCGTCGTAGGCATCCCCGAACACCATGGCGCCGTGGCGGCCGTTGCCGCTCAGGAAGGCGTCCTCCCAGCGGGCGGCCGGGAGCGGCTCCCAGCTCCCGTGCGTCGACGGGCCGCGGGCATTCACGGCGAGAGCACCGCCGCTCCGTAGCGCTCCAACTCCACGGACTCGGCGATCTGTTGGCCGGTGAGCAGGTCCCGGTGGGTGCCCGGCACCTCCACGGTGACCTTCTCGCGCCCGTGGTTGAGGACGAAGAGCAGGTCACCCCGGCGTACGGCCTCGACCTGGGCGGGCAGGCCCTCCAGCACCGGCCGGACGCCCGCGCCGGAGGCCACGCCCGCCAACAGGTCCCGCAGCGCGGCGGGTTCGGGCAGCGTGGAGACATACCAGGCACGCCCCTTGCGCAGCACGGCCGGGAGTCCGTCGAGCTCGCCGCCCTTGTAGACGGCCTCCGCGACGACGCCGGTGACCGCGTCCTCGGCCTCGATCTCCTCGGACCACAACATGCCCCGGAAACCGTCGCACTCGGCGGTCTCCGTCGCGTCGAGCGGCCACCACTCGTGCAGGGTGCGGATACCGAAGAGCTCCCGCAGCCGCTCGTCCATGCCGCCCGGCCGTACCCGGTCGTCCTCGTCGGCGACCCCGGTCAGGAAGCCGCTGACGAGGGTGCCGCCGCCTCGTACGTACGCGACGAGGTTGTCGACCGCCGCGTCCGTGAGCAGGTAGAGCTGCGGCACGACGACCAGCTTGTAGGCGGACAGGTCGTGTTCGGGGTGCGCGAAGTCCGCGGTGACGTGGGCCTCCCACAGGGCGCGGTGCCAGGCGCGTACGACCTGCGGGTAGTCGACCTCGTGGGAGAGGCGGCCGTCCTGCGCGCCCGCCCACCAGGCGTTCCACTCCTGGAGAATCGCGACGCTCGATGCCGAATGACTCTCCGTCACCTCCGCACCGATGCGGGCGAGTTCGGCGCCGAGCTGCTTGATCTCCTGGTAGGTGCGGCCCTGTTCGCCCGCGTGACTGACCATGCCGGAGTGGAACTTCTCCGCGCCCTGCCGGGACTGCCGCCACTGGAAGTAGCAGACGGCGTCGGCGCCGCGGGCGACGGCCTGGAGGGACCAGAGGCGGTTGAGGCCGCGCGGCTTGGGGTGGTTGACGCCCCGCCAGTTGACCGGGCCCGCGGCCTGCTCCATCAGCATCCAGGGCCCGCGGGCCTGCGAGCGCGTCATGTCCTGGACGAGGGCGCCGTTTTGAGCACCGAAGGGGTCGCGCGGGTCGGGATAGAGGTCGACGGAGACGACGTCCTCCTCACCGACCCACTTCCAGGCGTCCTGGCCGACCCACATCGGCATGAAGTTGCTGGTCACCGGGAGGTGCGGGGAGTGCCGGCGGACGATGTCGCGCTCGGCGACGTAACACTCCAGGAGCATGTCGGAGGTGTAGCGCTTGAAGTCCAGCACCTGCGTGGGGTTCTTCATGTAGTGGGCGTGACGCGGCGGGAGGACCTCGTCCCAGTCGCCGTAGCCCTGGCTCCAGAAGGCCGTTCCCCAGGCGGTGTTGAGGGCGTCGAGGGTGCCGTGCTTGTCCTGGAGCCAGCGACGGAAGGTCACGGCGGCCTCGTCGCCCCAGTCGTAGGTGCAGTACTCGTTGTTGATGTGCCACATGGTGAGGGCGGGGTGGCCCCCGTAGCGGGCGGCCAGGTCCTCGGTGATGGCGGCGGCGTAGCGGCGGTAGGTGGCGCTGGAGTGCGAGAAGTGCTGGCGGCCGCCCCACCACTCGGTGCGGCCGCCCTCGTCGCGGGGCAGTGTGTCCGGGTGGAGCCGGCCCATCCAGGGCGGGGGCGAGGAGGTGGGCGTGGCTAGGACGACGCCGATGCCGTTCGCATGCATGAGGTCCATCAGCCGGTCCAGCCAGCCGAACTCCCTTGCTCCTGGCTTTGGTTCGAGCTTCGCCCAGGAGAAGACACCGAGCGTGACGGAGTTGACGCCGGCCTCCGTCATGAGGCGTACGTCCTCGTGCCAGGTCTCCTCGGGCCACTGCTCGGGGTTGTAGTCACCGCCGAAGAGGATGCGGCCGCGGGTGGCGTCGGCGAGGGTCGGTCGGCTCGGTTCCTTGTCGGTCATCAGACGGGCTCTCCGTACTGGATGCCGCGCCCGTTCGTGCCGAGGTACACCCGGCCGTACACCCGCGGGTCGCCGACGATGACCTCGCCGGTCCAGCCCCACTGGTGGGCGTCGTCGTTGATCCGCGTCCAGGTCTTCGCCTCGTCGTCGGAGCGGTAGACGGCGGTGATCGTCTCCGTCGCGCCGACCTGGTAGATCGCCGGGTAGTCCGCGCCCTCGGCCGCCTTGCCGAAGCCGAGCGTGTGCGAGGCCCAGCAGCTGGCCACCTTCGAGAAGGTCGCCCCGCCGTCGGTGGAGCGGTGGAGGCCGTTCGTCTTGGTGCTCACCCACAGGTCACCGGAGCGGCCGGGCGCGGCGACGAGCTTGAACTGGCTGTCCCCGGTCGGCAGTCCGTCCGCACGCTCGGTGAAGGAGAGGCCACTGTCAGTGCTGGCGAGTAGCGTTCCTGTGTCGGTGTCGTATGCGTAGAAGAGCGTCGGGTCGGCCGGGTCGGCGACCGGCGTGGCGCCCTTCGGGAAGGAGGAGATCTCGGACCAGGTCGCGCCGTTGTCGGTGGAGCGGTGGGCTGCGTACTTCGTGCCGTCCCAGTGCACGAAGGACCACAGCAGCACGCTGCCGTCGGCGTTGGCGGCGATCGGCCCCGGTGCGCTCTTGGCGATGTCGGGCTGCGCTTTGAAGGGCGCCCAGCTCTGTCCGCCGTCGTTGGAGTACGCGCCGTTGCCGTTGTCACCCCAGCCCGACCGGACGACGTACGACGGCTTGGCCGCGGCCTGCGCGAGTCCCGTCGCCGACCCGAACACGGGGTTCGACGCCATGCCGCGCGACGGAGACGCCGTGAGCCGCTCGTGGTACATCACGCCGATGTCCCCGAGCCCGCTCAGCAGGTGCGCCTCCCCGACCGGGGGCGAGACCAGCTGGCGCACGGCAGTCTCCTCAAGACCGCGGATCTGCGGCGCCCAGCGCTTCAGATCACGGGTGCCGTAGAGGGTCGCCCCGGTCCCGTACACGATGTGCCTCGAGTCGTACGGGTCCACGGCGAGCGCCTGGATCCACCACCCGAACTTCGGCTTGTCACCGCCCCAGTTGAGGAAGGGAGTCTCAGATACGTCGAAGACCGCGGCGTCCTTGAGGGACGTCCAGGTACGGCCGCCGTCGGTGGAGCGGAACAGCGTGTCGATGTCCGCCCAGCGGTTGTTGGTGGACACGACGACGGTGCCCGGACGGCAGGCGTCGACGGCGACCCCGCCGTAGGAGAAGCTGTCGGCCGAGCCGTCTGCCGTGGTGCCGCCCGGCTTCACCGGGGTCACGGCGGTCCACTTGCCGGTCGCGGTGCGCAGCTTGTGCACACTGCCGTCGGACTGGCCGTTGGGCCCGGGCGCGTTGCCGTACGTCACGTACAGCTCGCGGGTGACCTTGTCGTACGCGGCACGGATCGGGACCTTCGCCGAGGTGCCGGACGGCTGTCCCGGGACGGCCTCCCAGGCCTTCCCGTCGGTCGTGCGGTACAGGTTCGCCGTGCCTGGGGTGCCGTCGCCGTCGCCCCAGCCGGCGTAGACGGTGCGCCCGGCCGCGACGAGGAACATGACGCCCTGACCGGTCGCGCTCGCCTTCGCCGGGAAGCCGGTCGCGGCCGCCCAGGTGGCGCCGCGGTCGGTCGACTTGAGCAGCCCGTCGTGCCGGGTCCCCAGCCACAGGGTGTCGCTGTCGCGCGGGTCGACCAGCAGGCGCTCCCCCGCGCCCCGGCCGTCCTCGTTGGCACCGAGCTTCACGTCCAGGTCCGTGCGCTTCCAGGTGGCGCCCCGGTCCTCGGAGCGCAGCACCGCGCCGTTGCCGGCCCACGCCTGTGCGTACGTACCGAGCGACAGGTACACGCGGTTGGGATGCGCCGGGTCGACGGCGATCGCCTCCACACCGAGCAGGTTCCAGTCGTCCCAGCCGAGGTGGTCGGTGAGCGGGACCCAGCGGGCGGCCCGGTCGTCCCAGCGGTAGGCCCCGCCGATGTCGGTACGGGAGTAGGCGAGACCGCGTACGGAGGGGTGGAACAGCACACCGGTGACGAATCCGGTACCGCCGATGACGACGTTGCGCCAGCGGTAGCCGGAGGCGTCGGCGTCCCCGGCCGCCTCGGTGGCCGCCAGCGCCGGGCCGGCGGCAGCGGTGGAAACGGCGGAGAGGGCGACCGTGGCAGCGGTCCCGGCAAGAACGGCGCGTCTACTCGGACGGGACGTGCGCATGACATACCTCGTTCTGGCGAGAGGGATGAAGAGGGGTGAGTGGGCGCGCCCCTTCAGGGGCGCGGGGAACTGCGCGACCAGCCACAACGGACCCGCAGTCAACAGCCGGCCCGCAGTTCCCGGGCTAATGCGAGCGGGGGTGACAGGTCACCCCTTCACGGCACCGGTGAGCATGCCCTTCTTGAAGTGCTTCTGGACGAAGGGGGACAGGAAGGCGACGGGCAGCAGCGCCAGCACCATGACGGCCATCTGGACGGCGAGCGCGGAGAGCTGGCCCGTCTTGATGGCCTGGCCCATACCGACCGGCGGCTCCTGCTTCTGGACGAGCTGGATCATGACGTTCTGCAGCGGCATCATGTCCTGATCGCTCAGGTAGATCGACGCGTTGAACCAGGCGCTCCAGTAGCCGACGGCGTAGAAGAGCGTGATCACCGCGATGACGGCACGGGAGAGCGGCATCACGATCTGCCAGAGAATGCGCCAGTCCCCGGCCCCGTCGATCCGCGCGCTGTCGGTGAGCTCCGGCGAGATGCCCATGAAGAAGGCCCGCAGCACCAGGATGTTGAAGACGCTGATCGCGCTCGGCAGGATCAGCGCGAGATACGTGTCCGTCAGCCCCAGCGACTGCACCAGCAGATACGTGGGGATGAGGCCGGCGCCGAAGAACATCGTGGCGAGCAGGATCATCAGGAACCAGCGGTGCCCGACCGACCCGATGCGGGAGAGCCCGTACGCGGAGAGGATGGACACCGTCATCGAGAACACCGTGCCGACGAGGGTGACGCCCAGGCTGACGATGGTGGCGCGGGTGACCTGCCCTCCGCTCAGCAGCTCCTGGTAGGCGATGAAGGTGATCTCCCTGGGGATCACCACCAGTCCGCCGGCCTCACTGATGGTCTGCTTCGAGGACAGACTGGTGACGACGACGATCCACAGCGGGAACAGGACGGCGAAGCAGGCGATGGCGAGGACGATGCCCTTGCTCGCGAGCCCGGCCGGGTTGGGCTTCTCCTCCCAGACGGGCCTCGGCGGTGCGGCCCAGCGTCCGGGTACCTTCGGGGCGGGGGCCTTCGGCCGTTCGTCGGTGACAGCGCTCACTTCTTGTACACCCCCTGCTCGCCCATGAGATGGGCGACCTTGTTCGCGGCGAGGACGAGTCCGAGACTGACCACACCCTTGATCAGGCCCGCCGCGGCCGCGTAACTGAACTCCTGGTTGCGGACGCCGTTCCACCACACGAAGGTGTCGAGCACTTCCGCCGCGCCCGGCCCCACCGCGTCTCTCTGTAGCAGGATCTGTTCGAAGCCGACGGTGAGCGCGTCGCCGACACGCAGCACCAGGAGCAGGGCGATCACCGGACGCAGCGCCGGCAGCGTGACGTGCCACATCCGGCGCCACCGGCCGGCTCCGTCCATCGCCGAGGCCTCGTAGAGATCGGGGCTGACGGAGGCCAGCGCCGCGAGGAAGACGATGATGCCCCAGCCGGCGTCCTTCCAGACGCCCTCCGCCGTCACCAGGAACTTGAAGATTCCCGGGTCGGTCATCAGGTCGAAGCCCTCGTGGCCGTGCTGGCGCAGGGTCTGCGCGATGATGCCGGCGCCGCCGAAGATCTGCTGGAAGACGGTGATGACCAGCACCCAGGAGAAGAAGTGCGGCAGGTAGAGGATCGCCTGCGACACCGCCCGCACCCGGGGCCTGACCACGCTGTTGATGAGCAGCGCGAGCACGATCGGGATCGGGAAGAAGAGCACCAGCTGAAGCGAGAACAGCACGAAGGTGTTCTGGACGGCGTCCCAGAACGCCGAGTCCTCGAAGATCCGCGAGAACTGCTCGAAGCCGACCCAGGGGCTGTTGAAGATGGCGACGAAGCCGTTGTCGCTGATGTACGGGTCGTACTCCTGGAAGGCGACGACGTTGCCCAGGATCGGTATGTAGTTGAAGACCAGGACCAGCAGGATCGCCGGCAGGGTCATCAGGATCAGCGTGCGGTCCCGCTTGAGGCGGGTCCTGAGGGTGCCGCCGTTCGCGGCCTTCTTCAGG
Source organism: Streptomyces sp. NPDC050704 (assembly GCF_040654355.1). Lineage (NCBI taxonomy): Bacteria > Bacillati > Actinomycetota > Actinomycetes > Kitasatosporales > Streptomycetaceae > Streptomyces > Streptomyces sp. NPDC050704. Next base: position 44,764 of record NZ_JBFAHW010000024.1, read on the forward strand.
GCCTTCTTCTCGGCCTTGGAGACCCCGGCCGGTTTGGGGGACTTGCTGGACTTGGCGGCCTTGGTGGACCTGCCCCCTCCGGCGGAGGGTTCGGCGGTGTCGTCGGTCGTCGACGACGGCGCCGTGCGTGCGGCGGCGCCCGGAGTGGTGCTGTGTGCCACTTCGTCACCCCTGCGCGGATCCGCTGTCGTCCAGCAGCTTCTGGTACCAGTCGCGCAGCTTGTCGCCGCCCTGGCTCTTCCACTCCGCCACCGCCTGCTGCATGTCGCTGATCTTCTTGCGCCCGCGGACGACCGAGTCCTCCAGGTCCTCGAAGTCGTTGGAGAGGCTGGTGTAGCGGGCGGGTTCGGTGATCTGGAGTCCGAAGAAGGAGGACTTCTTGGTGAAGGCGCCCATCCGCTGCTGCCACTCCACCTGCTCCTTCGCGATCTCCGGGAAGTCGGGGTGCGCGATGGTCGGGGCGGGGCTGGCCAGCATGACGAAGGCGTTCAGGACCTCCTGGTTGCCCTTGTCGTTCTTGGTGGGCACGCCGTCCTTGATGGTGTAGTGCGTGCCCTCCACCCCGAAGTTGGTGAGCATGTACTCCTTGGTGCCGTACGGGGCGGCGGTGACGTTCGCCGCGGCCAGCACGTCCTGGATCTTGGCCTTCGACGCCTTCTTGTTGATGAAGGCGAAGATGCCCGCCGGCGATTCGGCCCACAGTTGGGGGTCGCCCCCGTCATGGCCGAAGATGTCCATGCCGGAAATGCGGAAGTCCTTGTTCTGACCGGTCTGTTCGGCCATCTTGCCCCACCAGTCCGCGATGTTCTGGTTGTACATCATCACCTGGCCGTCGGTGAAGCGCTGGCCCGCGTTGCCCTGGTTCGCCGCCCTGGCGTCGGGGTGGACGACACCCGCCGCGTACAGCTTGCGCATCCACTCCAGCGCTTCGAGGTACTCGTCGGTCTCGACCCGGTAGACCAGCTTGCCGTCGACGCTGTTCCAGCCGAGCGGCTTCTCGCTTCCGGACCTTACGCCGAAGATGTTGAAGGCGGTCCACTTCATGTCGTCGCAGGCCCACACCTTCGCCCTGGCGTTGGTGATCTCCTTGGCGAGGGCCAGGAACTCGTCGGCGGTGGTGGGGAGTTCGTACCCCTCCTTGTCGAAGACGTCCTTGCGGTAGAAGGGCACGATGCCGGTGACGGTGGGGGCGGGCATGGGCAGGCCGCACAGCTTGCCGCCGAAGATGGAGCGCTGCCAGGCATCGGTCGGGATGGCCGCGAGGTTCGGGTACTCCTTGACCTTGTCGCCCGAGAGGTACGGGCCGAGGTCCGCCATCTTGCTGATGATGGCGCTAGGTATCTTGCCGCCCATGTTCCAGCCGGGGATCACCACGACGTCCGGCATGTCACTGGAGGCGAGGACCGCGCCCAGCTTCTCGTCGTAGGTGTTGCCGTCCTGGTTCTGCCAGGTGACGTTGGCGCCGATCATCGCGTTCATCGCCGAGTAGTACGGGTTGCCGCCCTTCGGCGGCGTGCCCCAGAACGGCGACATGATCTTGATGGTGCTGCCCTTGCCGAGCTTCTGCGGCACCGAGGTCTTCAGGTCGGCGAGCGAGAGCTTGCTGGTGAAGCCGCTGGCGGAGCCGTTCTTCGCCGCGATGTCCGGCGTCACCACGTTCTGCGCCACGAAGGCGGGAAGGATCTTCTTCGCGTCCTTGCCCGAGGTCGTGCCCTCCTTGGAGCCGCTGTCCGAGCCGCCGCAGGCGGCCAACAGGGGCATACCGCCCGCCACAGCGACGGTGGCGACCGCCGTCGAGGCGAGGAAGCTTCTCCGACTGGGAGCGGAGCCGCTGGAGGCGGAGGTGTTCGGCGTCATTGCGTCAACCCTTCATGGCGCACAGCAGGACACCCGGCGGTGTGGCCGTCGGCTGCGGTGTCTTGAGTGGAACTGGCTGAGCCGAAGCGGTCCTCGGAGTTATGCACACCCAGGAGTGGCACATTCGACAGTCGAAGCGCTTCGATGTTGCTGCGAGGTTAAGTGAACACCCGAGGGCGCACAAGAGCCGATTCCAACATTCCTCGGAGCTATAAAGGTCTGAACCGGTCGCTTCCCACCCTTGGGATGCCGGTGAGGATACGGAGTTGTTGCCACGGGGTGTCTTGACACCCACCCCTCCGTCGAATGAGCATCGAAGCGCTTCGAAAGCTCTCCACCGTTTTTCCGCATCTTCCGCAAAGGGATCTCCCCGTGCCCGCACAAACGCCGCCATTCCGCGATTCGCAGCTGCCGTTCGCGAAGCGCATCGACGATCTTCTGTCGCGGCTCACCCTGGACGAACGGGTCGCTCTGCTGCACCAGTTCGCGCCCGCGGTGGAACGACTCGGTGTCGCCGCGTTCCGCACCGGCCAGGAGGCGCTGCACGGCGTGGCCTGGATGGGCCCGGCGACGGTGTTCCCGCAGTCGGTGGGCCTCGGCGCGACCTGGAACGACGACCTGGTGCGCCGGGTCGGCGAGGCGGTCTCCACCGAGGTCCGCGCGATGCGCTCGCGCGACGACCGGATCGGCCTCAACGTCTGGGCGCCGACGGTGAACCTCCTGCGCCACCCGCTGTGGGGCCGCAACGAGGAGGGCTACTCGGAGGACCCGAAGCTGACCTCGGCCATCGCCACCGCCTACACCCGTGGCCTGCGCGGCGACCACCCCGCGTACTGGCGCACGGCCCCCGTCCTCAAGCACTGGCTCGCCCACAACAACGAGACGGACCGGTCCACGACTTCGAGCTCGGTCCGCCCGCGCGTGCTGCACGAGTACGATCTGCGCGCCTTCCGCGAGACGGTCGAGGCGGGCACGGTGGCCGGCGTGATGCCCGCGTACAACCTGGTCAACGGCCGCCCCAACCACGTCTCGCCGTATCTGCGCGAGCACCTGCGCACCTGGACGGACCAGGAACTCCTGGTCTGCTCGGACGCGGGCGCGCCCTCCAACCTGGTCGACTCCGAGCACTACTTCGACACGCACGAGGAGGCGACGGCCGCCTCGCTGATCGCCGGCGTCGACAGCTTCACGGACCACGGCACGGAGAGTTCGACGATGATCGGACGTATCCAGGGCGCCCTGGACCAGGGCCTGCTGAGCGAGAGCGACATCGACACGGCGGTCCGCCGCCAGCTCGCGATCCGCTTCCGGCTCGGCGAGTTCGACCCGCGCCTCGACCCGTACGCCGACCTCAAGGACTTCGACACCCCGGCCCACCGCGCCCTCGCCCAGGAGGCCGCGGAACAGGCGATCGTCCTGCTCAAGAACGACGACCTGCTCCCCCTCCCCGCGGACACCCGGATCGCGGTGGTCGGCCTGCTCGCCGACGAGTGCAAGCTCGACTGGTACAGCGGCACCCTCATCCACCGCTCGACCCCGCTGGAGGGCCTGTACGAGCGCTTCGGCGCCGAGCGCGTGGACTTCGCCGAGGGCGTGGACCGCGTACGCCTGAAGACCTCGGCCGGTACGTATCTCAGCGTCCCGCGTGCGGACGACGCGACCGACGAGGTCCGCGGTGCCGAAGGCGCGCTGGACCCGGCCCTCCTCGCGGGCCGCACGGACCTGCCCCCGCTCACCACCGACGCCGTCGGCACCGAGTTCGCGCTGATCGACTGGGGCGAGGGCGTCCTCACCCTCCGCGCCCCCGACGGCCGCTACCTCTCGGTGGCCGACGACGGCTTCGTACGCGCGTCGGCGGACCAGCCCGGCGGCTGGGTGGTCCAGGAGACGTTCCGCCTGGAACCCCATGACTCCCCTGATTCCCCTCACTCCCATGCGAACGGCCACCTCCTCAAGCACGTCGGTACGGGTCGCCACGTCTCTGTCGCCGCCGACGGCGTGCGGGTTGCCGCGGAGCACCCGGAGATCTTCGAACTGGAGATCACCGAGCGCGGCGAGGACGCGGTGGCCCGCGCGGCGGCCGCCGCCGATGTCGTCCTCGTCGTCGCGGGCAACGACCCGCACATCAACGGCCGTGAGACGGAGGACCGCACGACCCTCCTCCTCCCCGCCCACCAGCAGCGCCTCGTGGACGCGGCCCGCGCCGCGAACCCGCGTACGGCACTGATCATCGCCTCCGCGTACCCGTACGCGGTCGACCCCACCGATCTCCCGGCCGTCCTCTGGACGGCCCACGGCGGCCAGGCGGCCGGCACCGCGCTGGCCCGCGTCCTGGCGGGCGGCGTCTCCCCCGCGGGCCGCCTCCCCCAGACCTGGTACGCCGCGGACGCGGATCTTCCGGACCTCCTCGACTACGACGTGATCGGCTCGCGCCAGACGTACCTGTACTTCGAGGGCGCCCCGCTCTTCCCGTTCGGCCACGGCCTGTCGTACGCGTCCTTCGACTACGCCGACTTCGCGGCACGCACCGGAGAGACGTCGGTGCACGTCACCTTCACGGTCACCAACACCGGGGACGTGCCGGCCGACGAGGTGGCCCAGCTCTACACCCGCGCGGTGAACCCGTCCGTCCCCCGCCCCCGACGCGAACTCGCCGCCTACCGCCGCGTACATCTGGCGCCGGGCGCGTCGGCCGAGCTGGCCTTCGAACTCCCGCTCTCCGCCTTCGAGTTCTGGGACGTGGCGCACGGCGTCCGGCGCCTGGAGCCCGGCGCGTACGAGCTCCTCCTCGGCGCGTCCAGCGAGGACATCCGCCTGCGCGGGACGATCGAGCTCGACGGCCCGCCCACCGCCCCGCGCCCGGTCCTCGAACTCGGCCTGAACGCCGCCGACTTCGACGAACAGCGGGGCGCCGAGATCGTCGACCGCACGAAGACGTCGGGCGACGCGATGACCCCCGCACAGGCCGGTGAAGCCGAACTGACCTTCCGCGCCTGCGACTTCACACCCGGCACCCGGGCCGTCACCGTCGAAGCGGCAGGCGAGGGCGCGGTCGAACTGACCCTGAACGACAACGGACCGGTGCTCGCCCGCATCGACATCCCGCCGACAGCCGGACCTTACGACTACACCACCGTCACCGCCCCGTTCCCCGCCACCGGGGTCCAGGACCTGCACATCAGGCTGCGCGGCCCGCTGCGGCTCGCGCACGTCGGCTTCTCCGGCTGAGGGACTGAAGGGCTGGACCGGCCCGGCGGAAAAGGAACCCGCCGGAAAAGGAAACGGAAAAAATGAAGGGGCCCGGCACCGGAAGGCATCGGTGCCGGGCCCCTTCGTCCGGGGGTGGGTGGTGGGTCACCCCTCGGGCTTGATGAGCCCGCGCTCGTAGGCGCGGATCAACCGGCGGGGCACCGCGTACTCACGCCCGTCGGCGAAGAAGGGGATGAGATCGGGCGTCGTCGCCTTCCACTGGGACCTGCGGTGACGGGTGTTGGAGCGGGACATCTTGCGCTTCGGGACGGCCATGATCGGCACTCTACATGAAAACGATTGTCGCTATCCATAGAGGTCGGCAGGGAGTCGTAGGGCCTCCGTCACACGAAGAACGGCCGGAGCCCCCACACAGCGGGCTCCGGCCGTTGGACGCGTCGATCAGAACTCAGAGATCGAGCCCCGTCAGCACCATCACCCGCTCGTAGGTGTAGTCGTCCATCGCGAACTTCACGCCTTCACGCCCGACACCGGACTGCTTCACCCCGCCGTACGGCATCTGGTCGGCGCGGTACGAGGGAACGTCCCCGACGACCACTCCGCCCACCTCCAGCGCACGGTGCGCCCGGAAGGCGGCCTGCAGATCATGGGTGAACACACCTGCCTGAAGCCCGTACTTGGACTCGTTGACGGCGGCGAAGGCGGCAGCCTCCCCCGTCACCTTGCGCACGGTGAGGACGGGCCCGAAGACCTCCTCGCAGGAGACCTTCACATCCCCCGGCACATCGACGAGCACGGTCGGCGCGTACGAGGCCCCGTCCCGCTTGCCACCGGCCAGCAGCCTGGCGCCGGCCCCGACGGCCTCCTCGACCCAGGCCTCCACCCGCCTGGCGGCGTCCTCGCTCACCAGCGGTCCGACGTCGGTCGCGTCATCGGCCGGGTCCCCGGTCACCTGCGCCTCGACCGCGGCGACGATGCGCGGCAGCAGCCGCTCGTACACCGACTCGTCGGCGATCACCCGCTGCACGGAGATGCAGGACTGCCCGCCCTGGTAGTTGCTGAAGGTGGCGATACGGGTGGCGGCCCAGTCCAGGTCCTCGTCACTCGCGAAGTCGGCGAGCACGACGGCCGCCCCGTTGCCGCCCAGCTCCAGGGTGCAGTGCTTGCGCGGCACCGAGTCCATGATCGAGTAACCGACCTTCTCGGACCCGGTGAAGGAGATGACGGGCAGCCGCTCGTCCTGGACCAGTGCGGGCATCCGCTCGTTGGACACGGGCAGGATGCTCCACGCCCCGGCCGGCAGCTCGGTCTCGGCGAGCAGTTCGCCGATGAGCAGGCCCGACAGCGGTGTGGCGGGCGCGGGCTTCAGGATGATCGGCGTGCCGGCCGCGATCGCCGGAGCGATCTTGTGGGCGCACAGGTTCAGCGGGAAGTTGAAGGGCGCGATCCCGAGGACGACCCCCTTCGGGAACCGCCGGGTGAAGGCGAGCCGCCCCTGACCACCGAGATCGGTGTCGAGCCGCTGAGCCTCTCCCCCGTTGAACCGCCGCGCCTCCTCAGCCGCGAACCGGAACACGGACACGGCCCGGCCGACCTCGCCCCGGGCCCACTTGACCGGCTTCCCGTTCTCGGCGGAGATCAGCCGGGCGATCTCCTCGGTCCGCTCCACCAGCCGCCGGCTCACATGATCGAGAGCGGCGGCCCGTACGTGGGCGGGCGTGGCGGCGAACTCGTCCCGTACGGCGTACGCGGCGGCGACCGCCTCCTCGACCTGCTCGTCGGTCGGCACACTGACCTTGCCGACGACTCGCCCGTCCCACGGCGAGGTGACATCGAGGGTGGTCTCACCACTGGCCTGACGACCGGCGAGCCAGAAGGCATGGGTGGAAGTCATCGAGTTTCCGGCCCTTCCGTTGTCTGGGTGTTTCCAGACCCACGTTAGGCCCGCCCCACGCTCCGGTCCCTTGTCCGCCCCGTCCCACTCCCCAAGAAGAGCACTCCGCTTTGGCACACGGCAACGGGCACCACTGCTCGGACCCACCCGCAGGCAGGCGCCCCTTCAGGGGCGCGGGGAACTGCGCGCTCAGCCCAATACGCGCCGCAGATCGCACACCACCCCAAGCCCCCACCCACCCAGGGGCGCGGGGCTGTGACACTGTGCGGCTCCGCCGCGTGGGCGCGACCAGCCCCCACCGAACCCACAGCCAAACAGCCTCGCTACACCCCCGCCGTAGTCTTCAACGCCAGCCACAACTCCATCCGCACATCCGGATCGTCCAACGACCGCCCGAGGATCTCCTCGACCCGCCGCATCCGGTACCGCAACGTATGCCGATGCACCCCAAGATCCGCCGCGGCCGCATCCCACTGCCCGTGCCGCGACAACCAGGCCCGCAACGAGGCCACCAGATCCCCACGCCCCGTCGCGTCATGCTCGTACAGCGCCCGCAACAACCCGTCCGCGAAGGCCCGCACCGCATCATCGGCAAGCAACGGCAACACCGACCCCGCAGCCAGCTCCTCGTGCTCGACAAGCACCCGCCCCCGCCGCCGGGCAACCGACAACGCCTGCTCGGCCTGCTTGTAGGCACCGGCCGCGGCGATGGGCCCGGCGGGAGCCGAAAGCCCCACCACCAGCTCGTCCTCATCGACAGCCGCCCCCTGCTCCGCGGCGGCCCGCGCACCCCCGAGCGCCTCCGCGTACCGCACACAGGAGGCAACCACCGCACCCCCGTCCGCGGCGAGCACGACCAGCCGCTCCCCGTCGGGCACGACGAGCACGGCCTCACCGGACCGAGCGGCCGCGGCCTCCACCACCTCGGCGAACCCGCCCACCAGATCACCGCCGGCCTCACCCGCGTCGGCAAGCACGGCCGCCACCGAAGCCGAAGCCGCAGCCGAGGCCGCAGCCGCAACCGCAACCGCGGCCTTCTGGCCGGCGGACGCGCCGCCACTCCCAGCCTGTCCGCCGACCCGTCCCTCTGACCGTCCTTCGGCCGGCGCCTCAGCCCGTCCCTCAGTCCGCACCCCGGCCCGCGCCCGACCGGCGGAAGCAGACGCGGCCTCGGCGAGGATCATCCGGTACGGCGCATCGAGCAGCCCCCCGTACAGATCCCCGGCCACTCCCCGCGCGTGATCGGGCTGCCCGGCCAGCAGCATCCGCAACACGGCCGCCCCGATCCGCTGCTCGGCGGCCTGCAACGACCGCGACCGCTCCGTGGTGAGCGTCAGCAGGGCGATGGCCGAGTGCACGGCGTACCGCTCGGCGGTACCGAGCGCGGCCGCGGTCCCGACGGCGAGCGCACCCCGCGGCCGCCGCCCGCTCCCCAGCGAGTGCAACTCGACCCGGTCCTCACCGTCTCCCGGGCCGTCAACCGAACCGCCCTCCGACGCCCCGTCCCCACCCCCGCCCACCACGGAACTCGCGGGCGCGGCCCGCTCCCGCAGCCGCTCCACGTCGGCGGTGAGCCGGGCGGCCCGCCGCCCCGCCCACTCGGGCGCGGTGGCGACGACGGCCCCGGACGCGTCGTACAGCGCGGCCCAGCCGTCGACCTGCGAGGCGAGCGAGGTGAGCAGCCCCTCGGGCCCTTCGTTCAGCGCCTGCCGGGTCAGCTCGCGCTGCGCGGCGAACCCGGCGGTCACGGCCCGGTACCGGTCGGCGGCGATGGCGGCGGAGACGGCTTTGCTGATGGCGAGAAAGGGCGTCCGCCGGGGCACCTCCAGCAGCGGCAGCCCCTCCTCGGAGGCGGCGTCGAGCAGCGCCTTGGGAATGTCCTCGTAGTGGACGCCGACGGCGAAGCCGAGCCCGGCGACCCCGGCCCCGGCCAGCCGCTTCACGTACCGCCGCATGGCGTCCGGATCCTCCGCGTCCAGCTTGAGCGCGGTGATGAGGAGCAGTTCCCCGCCCTCCATGTACGGCACGGGGTCGGTGAGTTCGCTGGCATGGACCCAGCGGACGACGGTGTCCAGACGTTCCTCGCCGGCGCGCACGGAGAGCTTGAGCGCCGAGTGGTGGACGAGCGAGGCGAGCGTGGGGGGCATGAGACCTTCACGTCTTCACAGGTTCTTCGACGGTCACGGAAAGTGTGATCTTTTGGCCGTGGCGTATGAACGACCTATGTCGATTCTGCCTCACCGTACGGTCAGACCGTGACCATATGTCCAGACGTCTTGCTCAACTGCCCTTCAACCGGGACACCTGGAACCTCACGGGTCCCACCCACCTCAACTACGCAGATCCACCAGCAGCGGCGGCGCATACTCCCCGCGCACGCTGGTCAGCGAGAGCACGGCATGCCCCGGCGGCACCCCGTGCGCCAGCTCGGACGCGGACCACCGCTCCCGCTCGACCTGCCGCACGGTGACGGCCCGGGCGGTCGGCGCGTTTCCGGTGATCACCCGCCGCAGCATGTGCACGGCCTTCCCGGCCGGGCTCTCGGCGATGATCTGCCGGTCGGTGACGTCCCGCGCCTCGATCCACTCCTTGCCCCAGACCTCCGCGAAGTCCTGCCCGTCCCACGGCGTGAGCCCGGACAGCGCCATCCGGCACCCGATGGCACCGAGCAGCGGTGACCGCAGCGCGCGCGGCACGTCGTCGAGCGTACGAAGGGTCAGGACGACCCCGGCGTTGGCCGACCGCAGCCGCTGAATGCCCCGTACCGCGTCCGGCGTGACGACCCCCGTCGCGTCGTCGAGCACCAGGCAGGCGAACAGCGACCGGTCCTCGCGTACGGCGACACTGGCCGCGAACTGCGCGAGCACGAGCCGCGCGAGAATCCGTGAGGCGTCGGCGTGCCCGCGCTCGGGCAGGTCGATCCGCACGCGTACGGGATGGTCGAGGGCGCGCAGCGAGAAGGGCCGGGACTGCCCCGACGTGTCGAAGAAGCCGGCGAAGGCCGGTCGGTCCAGCAGCGCGATCCGATCGGCGAGCACACCTCCCGCGTCTCCCGGGTGCCCCAACTGCCGTTCGCGGGCGTCGAGTTCCCGGAGCAACGACTCCTGCCCTGCCTCCGTCAGCGCCTTGCGCAACGCGCCGAGCGGGCCGGGCGCCCCGTCGAGCAGCTGCCGCAGCTCGGGCACCGAAGGAAAGCGCCCGTGCACCGCCCGGTACGGGCCGAGCAGTTGGGCGAGGACGGTGGTGGACCGCCGGCTGTCCCCGCCCGGATGCGGGTCGGCGAGGTCGCCGACGAGGGCTTCGGCGAGTACGGCCGCCGCCTCGTCCGGATCGGTGGTGCCGCCGTACAGGTCGAGGTCGTACACGGACTCCGGATTCCCCACCCGTACGACGACGTCGTACGCGTCGACCGGCCCGAGCCCCGCGCCCGCGGCCCCGATCACGACGACGGCGGCCCGCCCGGCGAGCGCGTGCAGGCACAGCGACTCGACGACCGGCCACACGACACCGCCGGTCTTGCCCGATCCGGCGGGCCCGACGGCGAGCAGCGAGGTGCCGAGCAGTTCGGGGCCGAGTCCGAGGCCGGTACCGCGATAGGCGTACGGATTCCGCGGGTCGTCGGCGGTCGTACCGAGCCGCACCTGGCCGGTGACGAGGTCGTGCTTCGCGAGCCGGCCGGGAAGATCCCGCTCCCCGGACGGATGCAGACAGGCGGCGGAGCCGTCCCGCAGCACGGCTCCGGTGAAGGTGGCGAGACTGTGCCGTCCGCTCCGCACGCCCTGCCAGGCCCGGGCGATCCGGGCCTGGTCGACGTCCCGCATGAGCCCGGACCGCGCCTCCGCGGCGAGCCGTTCGGCGGCGTCGGCGGCACCGGCGGCGCGGAGCTGGTTCCACTGGGCGGGGTCGTCCTGGGGCTCGGGAGCCGCCTGCTCGGGCTCCCGGCGCCGGAAGCGGGGGGCGCCGAAGCGCCGCCAGACCTCGGCCCAGCGGCCGAGCCGCCCGACCATGACCATGATGGCCAGGGCGACCAGCAGCTCGTAGCCCCGGAACACGATGAGTGTGCCGACCTCGCCGATGTCACTGTCGTTGCCGCGCCAGGAGTCGGGGGTGAGCAGGTAGAGCGGCACCCACCACCAGTCGCCCAGGTAGCGGTTCTGCAGCAGCGACCAGATCAGCCACCCCACCAGAAAGGCGATCAGCGCCCCGCTGATCAGCTGCCGGGCCGGAATCTGCTCGGGCTCCACGTCCGGCCGGGGCCGGTGCCCGAACCGCCACACGCCCGGCGCGGCCTCGGGCCGCGGAGTCCGCAGCCAGGTCAGAAAGGCCGACCCGTCAGGCAGGGGCGCCGCACCGGGCGCCTGCGCGGGCCGCGGCGGCACCTGCGGCGGTCCCGCCGGCCGCGGCACACGATCGGCGTGTGTGCCCCGTGCGTCCTGCGTGCCGTCGCTGTCCATCGCCTCTGCCACCCCTGACCAGCCGCTCCATACGTCGTTTGCGAGTCAATCTAACTCCCTCACAAGGGGAGTTCACCGCTTACCGGGCCGGGCTTCGGACAACGGCGGGTCATCCCCACCCCCCGCTGCGTCGTCTCAACGCCCGACGGCGCCCGCCCCGCGACCGTCGCGCCCTGTCCACCGCGTACAACGGGAATCCCCGACAACGCCCAGATGGAGCATGCCCACCCTCCGTTCCCGGCCCTAGCCTGCGAAGAAGGAAGCCGAGCGTCCGAAAGATCCGTTCGCGAGCCGTTCGCGAGCCGTCTTCAGTCGTTCGCAAGTCGTCCTCAGCCGTTCGCAAGCCCCCCAGGGAGCCCCTCATGAGCGCACTTCCGCAGGAGCGCCGCCTCGTCACCGCCATTCCGGGTCCGAAGTCGCAGGAGTTGCAGGCCCGCCGCACCGCCGCGGTCGCGGCCGGTGTGGGGTCCGTGCTGCCCGTGTTCGCCGCGCGCGCGGCCGGCGGGATCGTCGAGGACGTCGACGGGAACCGGCTGATCGACTTCGGGTCGGGTATCGCCGTGACCTCGGTGGGCTCCTCCGCCGAGGCCGTCGTACGCCGGGCGAGCGCCCAGCTCCAGGACTTCACCCACACCTGTTTCATGGTCACGCCGTACGAGGGATACGTCGCGGTCGCCGAGGCGCTGGCCGAGCTGACCCCGGGCGACCACGCCAAGAAGAGCGCCCTGTTCAACTCGGGCGCCGAGGCCGTCGAGAACGCCGTCAAGATCGCCCGCGCCCACACCAAGCGGCAGGCCGTCGTCGTGTTCGACCACGGTTACCACGGGCGCACCAACCTGACGATGGCGCTGACCGCGAAGAACATGCCGTACAAGCACGGCTTCGGGCCGTTCGCGCCCGAGGTCTACCGCGTACCGGTGGCGTACGGCTACCGCTGGCCGACCGGTCCGGAGAACGCGGGTTCCGAGGCCGCCGCGCAGGCCATCGACCAGATCAGCAAGCAGGTCGGTCCGGAGAACGTGGCCGCGATCATCATCGAGCCGGTGCTCGGCGAGGGCGGCTTCATCGAGCCGGCGAAGGGTTTCCTGCCGGCGATCAGCAGGTTCGCCTCGGACAACGGCATCGTCTTCGTGGCCGACGAGATCCAGTCGGGCTTCTGCCGTACGGGCCAGTGGTTCGCGTGCGAGGACGAGGGCATCGTCCCGGACCTGATCACCACCGCCAAGGGCATCGCGGGCGGTCTGCCGCTCGCCGCGGTCACCGGCCGCGCCGAGATCATGGACGCCGCACACGCGGGCGGCCTGGGCGGCACCTACGGCGGCAACCCGGTGGCCTGCGCGGCCGCCCTCGGCTCGATCGAGACGATGAAGGAGTTCGACCTCAACGCCAAGGCGAAGAACATCGAGTCGGTCATGAAGGCCCGGCTGGCCGCGATGGCGGAGAAGTTCGACGTCATCGGCGACATCCGGGGCCGCGGCGCGATGCTCGCCATCGAGCTGGTGAAGGACCGCGACACCAAGGAGCCGAACCCGGCGGCCACCGCCGCGCTCGCCAAGGCCTGCCACCAGGAAGGCCTACTGGTCCTGACCTGTGGCACCTACGGCAACGTGCTGCGTTTCCTGCCTCCGCTGGTCATCGGCGAGGACCTCCTCAACGAAGGTCTCGACATCATCGAGCAGGCTTTTGCCCGCATCTGAGCGGAGTCCGTCTCATCGGTTCCGGTGGCGCGGTGACCAAGGGCGGGGCGTGTGAAGAAGGTGTGCGAGGTGCATGACAGGAGGCCATTCCGACTGTCGGACGCCCCGCCCCTGTCGTAGGTTCTAGGCAGATGAGAGATACACCCCGCCCACAGGGGACTGTGGGTGACATCAGGACGGGGCTTCCCCAGCTTCGCCCTGGTCGTGCCATCGCGCACACAACCGGAGCTTCCGGCTCCGGGTCTCCTCACCGGTCGGACAGTCGCTCGCCCCAAACCCCCCGGGGCGTGCGACGACCCGATCTGATCGGCCGCCCCGGAGCTACCCCCCCTGCTCCCGGGCGGCCGACCTGCTTTCTGGGCCTGTCGGCTCTCCTCTTCGCGCTTCTCACCTGGCAGGCCGCCGTCGACACGCCGCTGCGCCGGGCCGACGAGCGCCTCGGCCGGTCGATCGCGGACAGCCGCTTCCCGGACGGCGCCGCCGAACTCCTCGCGGACCTCGGCAACATCACGGTCGCCGTCCCGGTCCTGCTCGCGGTCCTCGCGTACGTCTCCTGGCGCGCCCGGCGCGCGCCCCTGCCCCGCTGGTGGCTCCCACCCCTCGCGGCCCTGGTCACCATGTCGGCCGTCCCCGCCCTGGTCGTACCTCTGAAGGAAGCCGTCGGCCGCACCGGCCCACCCGGCATGGCAGGCGACGGCTACTACCCGTCGGGCCACACGGCCACGGCCGCCGTCGCCTACGGTGCGGCCGTCCTCCTCCTACTCCCCTGGCTCCACGGCCGGTGGCTCCGGCGCACGCTCGTCATCGGATATCTCGTACTGGCGGGGGCCGTCGGAGTCGGCCTGGTCCGGCGCGGTTATCACTGGCCGCTGGATGTGGTGGGGAGTTGGTGTCTGTCCCTGATGCTTCTTCACCTCATGGCGCTGGCCGTCGCGCGATACGGTCGAGGGTCGGCGGAGGAGTAACCGGTCGCGAGCCGGCCGGGGCAAGAGGGAGCACGATGGCGGACGAGCAGCAACAAGTGGCCGTCACCTACGAGCGCCGCGACTACGCGCTCACCCCGTCACCGGGTGAAGTGATCCTCCCCGGGCACGGCCGCATGATCCACCACGATCCGGCCTGCCTCCATCTGACGGATTCTCACCAGCTGCCCCGGTTTCCCGACCCGGACCGGCTGCTGTGGCGCAGGCTGATCGACTCGGCCCCGTCCGACGACACCGCGGGGCGTGCCGAGTACGCCCGGTCCGTCGGTCTGCTGGGGGGCTCGGGGCGGCCGCTCGTCAGTCCTTGCAGCTGTGTTCTGCGCCCCGTCTCACCCACTCAGGCCGCCGCGCTGCCCCCCTGGCCACTCGACGAAGCACTCGCGGCGTTCGACCGCGACCGGTTCGCGGCAAGGCTTCGCGAGATGGAGGCGGCCGCGGAGCAGATCCGCCAGGACTTCCCCTGGGAGGACTGGCCCACGATGCCCCTGGAACGCTATGCCCTCGGCCAGGGCGACAGCGCGCAGACCAAGCCGTACTGCTATCTGCTGGAGTTCGGTACCAACGCGCTGGGCAGCATCGCCGGCGGCTCCGCGATGAAGCACCTCCTCTTCGCGCGCAGCCAGGACGGTTCCTGGTGGCACGACCCGCGGTACGCGGACGAGGAGGAGGCGTGGGAGGCCGTGCGTGCCGGGATCGTCTCTGCGGTGACCGCCGCCCGCGAGGGCCGGATCGCCGACATCGACACCATCGACGCCATCCGTTCGGGCCCCGCCCTGATCGCCAAGACACTGCGCGTGTACGCACCGGAGAGCTCACTCGCGGTGTACGCGACGGACTTCGTGCGGCACTTCCTCCAGCGGCTGACCGGGCAGCCCGTGCCCAAACTGGAGCGGTTCGCACTGCAGGCCCGGCTCAAGGAGGTCATCGACTCCGACGAGCGGTTCGCCGACTGGCCGTACGACCTCGTGGTGGAGTTCCTGTACTGGTGGGCCGATCCGAACCGGACACAGCAGACAGTGAAGATCGCGACCGGTGAGGGCGGCAGGCTGTGGGAGGAGTGCCGCACTGGCGGGTACATCGCGGTGGGCTGGGACGACGTACCGGATCTTCGCTCGTACGCGGACAGCGACGAGTTCCGGGACGCTTTCGCCGCCGCCTACACGGATGAGTACAACGGCTCCAAGTCCAAGATCACCGCGAAGGCCAACGAGGTCTGGAAACTGCTGAGTCTGCGTCCCGGCGATCTGGTCGTCGCCAACAGGGGGACGAGTGAGATCCTCGGCGTCGGCCAGGTCACGGGCGACGGCTATGTCTGGCGCGCGGACCGCGACACGCATCGGCACACCGTCGAGGTGGAGTGGGACGAGAGCTACTCGGGACGGCTGGAGGAGCCCGAGCGGTCCTGGGCGACCGTCACCGTGAAGGACGTACCCGCTCAGCTGTGGGCGAGGATCCGGCGGGCCGGGCAGACACCCGCCGACACCGACACCGCGGCGGAAGCGGAGGTCGCAGTCGCGGTCGCGGTGGCCGCCCAGCCTCTCGACGCCGAGCTGCGGCCGGTCGCCGACGCACTGCGGCGACGCGGTCAGGCCGTCCTGTTCGGGCCTCCGGGCACAGGCAAGACGTACACGGCCCTGCGTTTCGCCGCCCGCTGGCTCGGCGAGCTGTCGGGCGGCCTGCCAGGGGTGGATCCGTACGCGGGACCGGGCACGCCCGCCTTCGGCAGGACACTCGACGCGCTGACCGAGGCCGGACGGCTGACGACGGTGACCTTCCATCCCGGCTACGGGTACGAGGACTTCGTCGAGGGTTTCCGCCCGGTGAAGGGCGGCTCCGGCGGACTCGTACTGGACCGGACCGACGGCGTGTTCAAGCGGGTGTGCGCGGCGGCCGCCGCCGATCCGGGCCATCCGTACCTGGTCGTCGTCGACGAGCTGAACCGCGGCAACCTGCCCAAGATCTTCGGCGAGTTGATCACGCTCCTCGAAAAGGACAAGCGGGGCTACTCGGTGCTGCTTCCGCTCAGCCAGGAGCAGTTCAGCGTGCCGGACAACGTGTACCTCATCGGCACCATGAACACCGCCGACCGTTCCATCCGGATGCTCGACGCCGCGATCCGCCGCCGCTTCGTCTTCCTCGAGCTGCTCCCCGACTCGGCTCCGCTGCAGGGCTGCCATGTGGAGCAGTTGCACCTCGCGGATCTGCTGGACGCGCTCAACCAGCGCATCCGTACCCACCTCGACCGCGAGAAGCAGATCGGCCAGGCCTTCTTCCTGCCGAACGGTGCTCCCGTCGACTCGGCCGCCGACCTCGCCGCGATCGTCCGCGGCGAGATCCTGCCCCTGCTCCAGGAGTACGCGTACGACGACTACTCGCTGCTCGCGGCCTTCCTGGGCGAGGATCTGGTCGACCCCGAGACGCACACCCTGCGCGACCTCGGCGACGAAGAGCTGGTGAACGCCCTCTACAGCGAGCTGCAGATCAAGGGCGGGGCGGCGGAATAGGCCCGTGGTGACGCTGCGGGAGTACGAGACGCGGGTCGTCGAAGGGGTCCGGCTGAGCGCCGCCGACCGGGCGCTGTGCGCGGGCGAACAGCTGGCCAGGCGCCTCCAGGTGCGGGAACTCGCGGGTGGACGGCTGGAGTTGACCGCCGGTCCGTGTGTCGGGGTCGTCCGGCTCGACGCCTGCGAGATCCGCGTGCTGCCCAAATACCTGGGCGAGGAGCTCGACGTACTGCGCATGCTGGAGTACGCGGCGGGCCGCGGACTGCCGGCGCTCGACGCGGCACGCACGGTACGCGAGGGCGCTCCCCATCTGCGCGACGTGGTCGCGCTCCTGGTGACGGAGCACTGCGAGCGACTGCTCGCGCACGGGGTGCGCCGCGACTATGTGACGGCCGAGGACGAACTGCCGGTGGTCCGGGGCCGGCTGCTGGCCGATCGCCAGATTCTGCGGCACTACGGACGGCTGGACCTGCTGGCCTGCCGGTTCGACGAGCACGATACGGACATCGTGGACAACCGGCTGTGCGCTGCGGCCGTCGACCTCGCGGCGCGCACCGCGCGCTCCCCCGCCGTACGGGCCAGGGCCCGGCGGGCGGCCGCCCAGTTCGCCCAGGTGGCGCCGACGCGGCTGGACGATCTACGGACGGCTCTGGCGGGGCTCGACTACCACCGGCACAACAGCCACTACGAGGGCGCACACCGCTGGGCGGCACTGCTGCTGTCGGGTGGCGGCATCGCGGACCTCTTCGCCTCGGGCCCGCTCGCCTCCCGGGCGTTCCTCATCGACATGAACGTCCTGTTCGAGTCCTTCGCCACCCAGTTGCTGCGGGAGGCCTCGGCCGGCACCGGGTTCACCGTCCGGGACCAGTCGCGGCACCGCGGCGTACTGCGCGACGAGCGAACGGGCCGCCACTACAGCGAGGTACGCCCGGACGTCCTGATCTCGGGGAGCCGCGACGGGGAGCCGGTGAGCCGCCCCGTCGACATCAAGTACAAGCTGTACGACGGCAGAAAGCTCGGCACACCGGACCTGTATCAGGCGTTTCTCTACGCGCAGGCCCTGGCCCGGCAGCCCCGGGGCGGCACACCCACCTGTGTGCTGCTCCATCCCGGTGGGGTGTCCGCGCCGCGCGAAAGTGTCGCCGTGCGCCGCTGGGACGGCAGCACTTCGGCCCGGGTCCGGTCGGTGGCCCTCGACCTGCCGTCGGTGCTCGACGCCCTGGCAGGCGCCGAGCGGGAGGCTGTACTCGCCGGGGTGTTCGCGGCGGCACTGGACTGAAGTGGCGAGCTACTGTCGGTCCGTCGCGGGCTGCCTTCCGGATGGAGACGTGGTGGTGCCTGGGCCGCCGGTGCCGAGGTGGACGTGCAGGTCCAGCCGTCGAGGCCCGCTCCGGCCCCGCCGTTCCCGCCCAGGTCCGCGTCGGCCGCACGGGCGGCCGACGAGAGCGCGGTCGGGGTGTCGGGCTGTCGGGGGTGTCGGCGGCGACTCTGTGGTCAGGGCCTCTGATCGGGTCCGACGGCCGTCACGTCCCTTCGCCCGTCGCCAGCCCCGCCGCCGCCTCGTGCATCGCCAGTTCCAGCAGGGCCGGGTCCGTGAGGGTGCCCGAGCCGTCCGGGGGGACCAGCCAGCGGACGCCGCCGGTGGAGCGGCCGGGGTACGGGACGACGATCCAGGTGCCGAGCCCGGCGGAGCGTACGCCGGTGCCGAGCCATCGTGCGGCCGTGCCCGGCGGTACGAAGAAGCCCATGCGGGCGTCGCCGAAGTCGACGAGGACCGGGCCGAGTTGGTCGATGACCCGGGTCAGTACGTCGAGCGTGGGATAGCCGAGCCCGCCCGGCAGGATGAGTACGTCCCAGAGCCTGCCCGCCGGAAGCAGCGCGACCCCGAGGGGGTTGCGCTCCCACTCCCAGCGGCAGGCCTCCGGATCCGGAGCCACGGAAGCGAGCCAATCGACCGCCGTCTTCGCCCCAGTCATGGGGTCCTCCCTTTCGTGTGGACGCGGGTCGCGTCACAAGGGAGAGAGGGGTCGGGGCCGAGCATTACGCGGGTTCCGGCTACTAGTTGGTAGTGAACCGGGTCACCGTGGATGAGCTGGGCGTACGCCTGTGGATCACAGGCGTACGCGCGCGCCCTCAGCTGTCGAAGCCGAGGCCCAGCCGGTCCATCGTCCGCAGCCACAGATTGCGCCGGCCGTCGTGGGCGTCGGCCCGCGCGAGGGACCACTTGGTGAGCGCGATCCCCGTCCAGGCGAAGGGCTCCGGCGGGAAGGGCAGCGGCTTCTTGCGGACCATTTCCAGGGACGTACGTTCCGTGCGCTCCCCCGACAGCAGGTCGAGCATCACGTCGGCGCCGAACCGGGTCGCCCCGACGCCGAGGCCCGTATAGCCGGCCGCGTACGCGACCCGGCCCTGGTGGGCCGTGCCGAAGAAGGCCGAGAAGCGGGAGCAGGTGTCGATCGCGCCGCCCCACGCGTGCGTGAAGCGGACGCCCGCCAGCTGCGGGAAGCAGGTGAAGAAGTGATCGGCGAGCTTCGCGTACGTCTCCGGCCGGTGGTCGTACTCGGCGCGCACCCGGCCGCCGTACGGGTAGACCGCGTCGTATCCGCCCCACAGGATCCGGTTGTCGGCGGAGAGCCGGAAGTAGTGGAACCGGTTCGCCGAGTCGCCGAGGCCCTGGCGGTTCTTCCAGCCGATGGACGCCAGTTGGTCCGCGGTCAGCGGCTCGGTCATCAGCGCGTAGTCGTAGACCGGGACGGTGTAGGCGCGGACGCGCCTGACCAGGTTCGGGAAGATGTTCGTGCCGAGGGCGACCCGGCGGGCGCGGACGCCGCCGTACGGGGTGCGTACGGCCATTCCGGCGCCGTACGGTTTCAGGTCGAGCGCGGGCGTGTGCTCGTACACGCGGACGCCCAGGTCGAGGCAGGCGCGCTTGAGGCCCCAGGCGAGCTTGGCGGGGTGGAGGAGCGCGACACCGCGGCGGTCGTGGAGGCCGCCGAGGAATGTCGGTGAGTCGACTTGTTCCCGGACGGCTTCGGCGTCCAGGTACTCGACGCCGTCGGCGAGACCGCGGCGTTCCAACTCCGCGTGCCAGTCGCGCAGTTCCGCGGCCTGGTACGGCTCGGTGGCGACGTCGATCTCGCCGGTGCGCTCGAAGTCGCAGTCGAGGGAGTAGCGGGCGACGGCCGCCTCGATCTCGTCGAGGTTGCGGGCGCCCAGCTCCTCCAGCTTGTCGATCTCGTCGGGCCAGCGGGTCAGGCCGTTGGCCACCCCGTGCGTGAGGGAGGCGGCGCAGAAGCCGCCGTTGCGGCCCGAGGCGGCCCAGCCCACTTCGCGGCCCTCGACCAGGACCACCTCGCGCAGCGGGTCGCGCTCCTTGGCGAGGAGCGCGGTCCACAGTCCGCTGTAGCCGCCGCCGACGACGAGCAGGTCGCAGGTCTCGGTGGTGGTGAGGGCGGGCTCGGGACGGGGCTTGGCGGGGTCGTCCAGCCAGTAGGAGATCGGCTGGGCTTCAGAGAGCGACTTCGTCCAACGGGTCATGCCTTCTGCCTGTTCCGACGGTTGCTGATCACCATTCCGGCCAGCACGAACAGTACGGCGACGATGAACATGGCCGTCCCGATGACGTTGATCTGAACGGGTGTTCCGCGCTGGGCCGAGCCCCAGACGAACATGGGGAAGGTGACGGTCGAGCCGGCGTTGAAGTTGGTGATGATGAAGTCGTCGAAGGAGAGCGCGAAGGCGAGCAGCGCGCCCGCGGCGATTCCGGGAGCCGCGATGGGCAGCGTGACCCGGACGAACGTCTGGAGCGGGCCCGCGTACAGGTCCCGCGCGGCTTCCTCCAGTCTCGGGTCCATCGACATCACGCGTGCCTTGACGGCGGTGACGACGAAGCTGAGGCAGAACATGATGTGGGCGATCAGGATCGTCCAGAAGCCCAGCTGCGCGCCCATGTTGAGGAAGAGCGTGAGCAGCGAGGCGGCCATCACGACCTCGGGCATCGCCATCGGCAGGAAGATCAGCGAGTTCACGGCGCCGCGCGCCCGGAAGCGGTAGCGGACGAGCGCGAAGGCGATCAATGTGCCGAGGACGGTGGCGCCGAGCGTCGCCCAGGCCGCGATCTGCAGGCTGAGCGAGAGCGAGCCGCACAGGTCGGCGACGCCGCACGGGTCGGTCCAGGCGTCCGTGGAGAACTGCTGCCATTCGTAGTTGAAGCGCCCCTTCGGATTATTGAAGGAGAACACGGTGACGACGACGTTCGGCAGGAGCAGATAGCCGAGGGTCAGCAGACCCGCGATGACGATGAGATGGCGTCTGAGCCAGCGTACGAGGGCCATTTAGACCAGATCCTCCGTCCCGGACTTGCGGATGTAGAGCGTGACGATGGCGAGGATTCCGGCCATGAGGATGAAGGAGAGGGCCGCGGCCGTCGGGTAGTCGAGGATGCGCAGGAACTGCGTCTGGATGACGTTTCCGACCATGCGGGTGTCGGTGGAGCCGAGCAGGTCGGCGTTCACGTAGTCGCCGCTCGCCGGGATGAAGGTCAGCAGCGTCCCGGAGACGACACCCGGCATCGACAGCGGGAACGTCACCTTGCGGAAGGTCGTGAACGGCTTGGCGTACAGGTCGTTCGCCGCCTCGTGGAGGCGGCCGTCGATGCGCTCCAGCGAGGTGTAGAGCGGCAGGATCATGAACGGCAGGAAGTTGTACGTGAGACCGCAGATCACCGCGAGCGGCGTGGCCAGTACGCGGTCCCCGGCCGTGATGCCGAGCCAGCTCGTGACGTCCAGCAGGTGCAGCGAGTTGAGGGCGCCGACGACCGGGCCGCCGTCCGCGAGGATCGTCTTCCAGGCGAGCGTGCGGATCAGGAAGCTGGTGAAGAACGGCGCGATGACCAGGATCAGGATCAGGTTGCGCCAGCGGCCCGCGCGGAACGCGATCAGATACGCGAGCGGGTAGCCGAGCAGCAGGCACAGGATCGTGGCGGTGCCGGCGTACGCGATGGAGCGCAGGAACTGCGGCCAGTAGTCCGACAGCGCGTCCCAGTAGGTCGCGAAGTGCCAGGTGACCTTGTAGCCCTCCTCCAGGGAGCCCGTCTGCACGGACGTGGAGGCCTGGTAGACCATCGGCAGCGCGAAGAAGACGAGCAGCCACAGGATGCCGGGAAGCAGCAGCCAGTACGGGGTGAGGCGGCCTCTTTTCCGAGGCGGGCGCTCTTTCGGGGCGGGCGTCGGCGCCAGGGGTGGCGCGTCGGTGACGGTCGTCATCAGGCCGCCTCTTCCCCGACTGTCTCGACACCCGCGTCGATGTCTTGGGCGGCGTCCAGGCCGAAGGTGTGCGCCGGGCTCCAGTGCAGGACGACCTCGGCGCCGGGCACGAGCCGGGTGTCGCGGTCGATGTTCTGGGCGTAGACCTCGAACTCCGGGCAGACCGGGCTGTCGATGACGTACTGGGTGGAGACGCCGATGAAGCTGGAGTCGGCGATCGTGCCGGTGATCCGGTTGCGGCCCGCCGGGATCTCGCCCGCGTCGTCCACGTGCGTGAGGGATATCTTCTCGGGGCGCACGCCCACCAGGACCTTGCCGCCGGTCGTCGTCGGCGCCGAACAGCGCGCCTCGGGCAGGACGAGTTTGCCGCCGCCCGCCTTGAGGACGATCTCGCCGCCGGTCCTCGTGTCGACCTCGGCCTCTATGAGGTTCGAGGTGCCGAGGAAGTTGGCGACGAAGGTGGTGTCCGGGTTCTCGTAGAGGTCGGCGGGCGAGCCGAGTTGCTCGACACGGCCCGCGTTCATCACGGCGACCGTGTCGGCCATGGTCATGGCCTCCTCCTGGTCGTGCGTGACGTGGATGAAGGTGATGCCGACCTCGGTCTGGATGCGCTTGAGCTCCAACTGCATCTGGCGGCGCAGCTTGAGGTCGAGGGCGCCGAGCGGCTCGTCGAGGAGCAGCACCTTGGGGTGGTTGATCAGCGCGCGGGCCACGGCGACACGCTGCTGCTGGCCGCCGGAGAGCTGGTGCGGTTTCTTACGCGCCTGCTCGCCGAGCTGGACCAGCTCCAGCATCTCCTCGACCTGTTTCTTCACCGACCTGATGCCGCGCCGGCGCAGACCGAAGGCGACGTTCTCGAAGATGTCGAGGTGCGGGAAGAGCGCGTACGACTGGAAGACCGTGTTCACCGGCCGCTTGTACGGGGGCAGGTTCGTGACGTCCTGCTCACCGAGCGACACGGTGCCCGAGGTGGGCTCCTCCAGTCCTGCGATCATCCGCAGGGTGGTGGTCTTGCCGCAGCCCGAGGCCCCCAGGAGGGCGAAGAACGACCCCTGCGGGACGGTCAGGTCGAGCGGGTGGACGGCCGCGAAGGACCCGTACGTCTTGCTGATTCCCGAGAGGCGGACATCGCCGCCGGTGTCTGTCGTCATGGTGTGATCCCTGGGTGTCGGGGCCGTATGTGGTCCGGTGCGGGCCGCGGACGCCACGCCGTCGGGCGTTCCGCGCGGCGGAGCCGGTGTGTTGTCCGCCGGGTCGCCGGGCAACCGCCCGGGCTGACCGAGCCACCGAAACCGCTCCCGCCGGAGGCGTTACGCCCCTGTCAGCTTGGCGAACTTCTCTTCGTAGGCGGTCTCTTCCTTCGAGCTCAGTGAGCGGAAGGAGCGGGACTTGGCGGCCATGGCGGCGTCGGGAATGATCAGCGGGTTGTTCGCCGCGTCCTCGTCGATCTTCGCGAGCTCGGCCTTCACGCCGTCGACCGGGCAGACGTAGTTGATGTAGGCGGCGAGTTGGGCGGCCGGGCGGGGCTCGTAGTAGTAGTCGATCAGCCGCTCGGCGTTGGTCTTGTGGCGCGCCTTGTTGGGGACGAGCAGGTTGTCGGTCGACGTCATGTAACCGCTGTCCGGGATGACGAAGTCGACGTCCGGGCTGTCCGCCTTCAGCTGTACGACGTCACCGGCCCAGGCGATACAGGCGGCGAGGTCGCCCTTGGTGAGGTCGGCCGTGTAGTCGTTGCCGGTGAAGCGGCGTATCTGCCCCTTGTCGACGGCCTTCTGGAGGCGGGCGATCGCCGCGTCGTAGTCGTCGTCCGTGAACTTCGCCGGGTCCTTGCCCATGTCGAGCAGCGTCATGCCGATGCTGTCGCGCATCTCGGAGAGGAAGCCGATACGCCCCTTGAGCTTGGGGTTGTCGAGCATGTCGGAGACGGAGGTGACCTTCTCGCCGTCCAGTGCCTTCTTGTTGAAGGCGATGACCGTGGAGATACCGGTCCAGGGGTACGAATACGCGCGTCCCGGGTCCCAGTCGGGTGTGCGGAACTGCTGGGACAGGTTGGCGTACGCGTGCGGCAGGTTGGACGGGTCCAGTTTCTGGACCCAGCCGAAGCGGATCAGCCGGGCGGCCAGCCAGTCGGTGACGCAGATCAGGTCGCGCCCGGTGTCCTGACCGGCCGCGAGCTGCGGCTTGATCTTCCCGAAGAACTCGACGTTGTCGTTGATGTCCTCGGTGTACTTGACCGTGATGCCGGTGCGCTCGCGGAACGCGTCGAGCGTGGGGTGGTGCTTCTCGCTCTCGTCGATGTCCATGTACTCGGTCCAGTTGGAGAAGGCGATCCGCTTCTCCTTGGCCGAGTGGTCCTCGGACGAGACGCTCGAGGTGTTCTTCGCCGCGGGGATTCCGCACGCGCTCAGCGTCCCGAGGCCGCCGAGGGCGAGCGCGCCGCCGGTGCTCGCGCGCAGCAGCGAGCGGCGGCTGAGGGAGGCCCTGCCGCCCGCGAGGCTGCGCCGCATGGCGGCCGTTTGGGCCGGGGACAGACGGTCGGGCTCGTACTGCTCCATGCTCGTGGTGCCCTTTCGGGAGGGTTCGGCCTGGTCGCGGCCGGGGTGACTGGCCCGTGGTGGCTGGCCGGTGGTGACTAGCGGTCCCCGAAGATCGTGCGGTGCCAGTCCTTCCTGGCCACCGCGGTGTTGTCGAACATGACGTGCTTGATCTGGGTGTACTCCTCGAACGAGTACGCCGACATGTCCTTGCCGAAGCCGGACGCTTTGTACCCGCCGTGCGGCATCTCACTGATGATCGGAATGTGGTCGTTGACCCACACACAGCCGGCCTTGATCTCACGCGTGGCGCGGTTCGCGCGGTACACGTCACGGCTCCAGGCGGAGGCGGCGAGGCCGTACGGGGTGTCGTTCGCGAGCCGGATGCCCTCGTCGTCGCTGTCGAAGGGCAGCACGACCAGGACAGGCCCGAAGATCTCGGACTGCACGATCTCGCTGTCCTGGGCGGCGCCGGCGACGAGGGTGGGCCGGTAGTAAGCGCCGTGCTTCAGCTCCTGTGGGATCTCGCCGCCGGTGACCACGCGCGCGTAGGACCGGGCCCGGTCGACGAAACCGGCCACCCGGTCGCGCTGGGCGTACGAGATCAGCGGGCCGAGGTCGGTGTCCGGCGCGAAGGGATCGCCGAGCCGGACGGTCGCCATCAGGTCGGCCGTCTTCGAGACGAACTCTTCGTAGAGGGGCCTTTGCACGTACGCGCGCGTGGCGGCCGTGCAGTCCTGGCCCGTGTTGATGAGCGCGCCCGCCACCGCGCCGTGCACGGCGGCCTCCAGGTCGGCGTCGTCGAAGACCACGAAGGGCGCCTTGCCGCCGAGCTCCAGATGCAGCCGCTTGACGGTGGAGGTGGCGATCTCGGCGACGCGCTTCCCCACGGCAGTGGACCCGGTGAAGGAGGTCATCGCCACGTCCGGGTGGCCGACCAGGTGCTCGCCCGCCTCCCGGCCCGCGCCCGTGATGATGTTGACGACCCCGTCCGGGATGCCCGCCTGGGTGGCCGCCTCCGCGAACAGGAGCGAGGTGAGCGGGGTGAGCTCGGCGGGCTTCAGGACGATGGTGTTGCCCGCGGCGATCGCCGGGAGGACCTTCCAGGCCGCCATCTGGAGGGGATAGTTCCAGGGCGCGATGGAGCCGACGACACCGATGGGCTCACGGCGTACGTACGAGGTGTGGTCGCCGGAGTACTCGCCCGCGGACTGGCCCTGGAGGTGCCGGGCCGCGCCCGCGAAATAGGCCGTGTTGTCGATGGTCCCCGGGACGTCGAACTCCCGGGTCAGCTTGATCGGCTTGCCGCACTGCAGGGACTCCGCGCGGGCGAACTCCTCGGCCCGGTCGGCGAGCACGGCCGCGAAGCGGTGCATGGCGTCCGAGCGCTCGCCCGGGGTCGTGGCCGACCAGCCGGGGAAGGCGGCGCGGGCCGCGGCGACGGCGGCGTCCACGTCGGCGGTCCCGGCCAGTTCGTACGCGTACACGTCCTCGCCGGTGGACGGGTCGACGACCGTGTGGGTGTGCCCGGAGGTGCCCTTCGCCGGGCGGCCCGCGATGTACTGCGCGCCGGCCGCGAAGTGTTCCTCCGCGTGGTGCTGTGCCTGGGCGCGGATGCTGTTACCCGGGTTGTGCATGTCGCTCTCCTCCGCCGCCGGCCGCGTTCCCCCGCGGGGGCTGGCGTAGCTCCAGCTCGATTTGAATGCCGATCCTGGCAGAGCTGACCCCACCCAACAAGTGATTCCGTTGTTGCCTTTTGGTTACGCGACGGAATCTGTCGAGCAGGTGGCTACCAGGTGTCGAGTTCCCCGGGAAAAGGGCGGACGGACTGTCAGTGGTGCGTGCCAGACTCGCGTGCATGGGGAAGATCACGGGGGAGATCGAGTCGCGGGAAACCCTGGTCAGGGAGGTCCGCGCGGGGGCGAAGGTCAAGTACCTGCACTTCTGGGGGCACCGGCCGCTGCCCGACGGCCGGGTCGGGGCGAGCTGTCTGAGTCAGTGGTGGCCATCGCCGTTCACGGTGGACGGGGTGGAGTACCGGACGGCCGAGCACTGGATGATGGCGGCCAAGGCCCGGCTGTTCGAGGACGCGGAGGCCGAGCGGCGGGTGCTCGCCGCGGGGCATCCCGCCGAGGCCAAGAAGGCGGGGCGGCTGGTGCGGGGGTTCGACGAGGCTGTGTGGGAGCGGGAGCGGTTCGGGATCGTTGTCGAGGGCAGCGTGCACAAGTTCGCCGCCGGTGCCGGGCCGGCGGCGTTTTTGGTGGGCACGGGTGGGCGGGTGCTTGTTGAGGCCAGTCCGGTTGATCGGGTGTGGGGGATCGGGCTTGCTGCGGATGATGAGCGGGCGGGGGATCCGGAGCGGTGGTTGGGGGCGAATCTGTTGGGGTTCGCGTTGATGGTTGCCCGGGGGCGGGTCGCTGGGTGAGGCGGGGTACTTGAGGCCGGTGCGTTGGCTGCGGGCCGGTGGGGGCTTGTCGCGCAGTTCCCCGCGCCCCTGAAAGGGGCGCCACTGGCGGGGCGGCTATCAGCTCTCGGTTACCAGTGACGTGTTGAAGCCGTCGGTGCCTGTCTCCGAGCCGCTGGATCCCGTGTCGTCCGGGACTACCAGGAAGACCACGACGAAGGCGATGGCCAGGGCGATGCCGACGGCTCCGCAGATGATTCCGGCCAGGGCGTGGCCGGGGTTCGTCGCCTCGCCCCGGCGGGCCCGGCCGCGGCCGATCACACCGAAGACCACCGCGAGGATCCCGCAGGCCAGGGCGACCGGCCAGAGGCAGAACCCGACCGCCGCGATGATCCCGAGCACGAGCCCCGCCGTGCCCAGCCCGTTGTTGGGCGCCATGGGCATGCCGGGCCAGCCGTGGCCCGGGCCGCCACCGGCGGCTCCGCCGTAGGCGGGGTATCCCGGGTAGCCGTATCCGTACGGCACCTGGCCGGGGCCGTCGGGGGAGATGGGAGGCGGCGGGACCGGGCCACCGGGCACACCGGCGGCGGGCTCGGGGCCGCCCGGAGGCTCGAAGGGGTTGCCGGACCCGTTCGGGTAAGGGCCACCCGCGGGGGGCTGAGCAGGAGGACCGCCGGGCGGCCCGAAGGGACCGGCCCAAGGCTGCGGGCCGGCGGGCATCGAGGAGCCGGCGTCGGGAGGCACTGGCGCAGAGCCGACGCCACCACCCCGGGCACCGGCACCGGCACCGGCACCGGCACCGGGGGCGGACTGCCCCGTGTCCGTCGGCGGAGCCCAGGGGTTCGTCTCCGCGGCGGGCTGGTCCACGGGCTTGTCCAACGGGACCTTCGGGGCCGGAGCCGCGTCCTGCGGGCGGGGTCCCTCGACGGGGCCGGGAGCCGTGGAGTGGTCCGGCGGAGACCACGGGTCCGGTTCCTCGTGGTCCGGCGCACCCGGCCGCTGCGCGTCGTCGGACATGCGCGGAGTCCCCTCTGTCGTACGTTCCTGTCGTACGTTCCGTCATGCTACGGCCCGAGCCTCCCGCTGACAGGTCGAGGCCTACGATGATCCTCGTACCACCGATCAGCCGATCACCCGCGCCCCGCCGGAGACCGCCGGGCGCCGTTCCCGGGGAGGAACCCTTGACCTACCATCGCGACCTGCACGCCTTCATCGCCGGACTGCCCAAGGCAGAGCTCCACGTGCACCACGTCGGCTCGGCCTCCCCCCGAATCGTCTCCGAACTGGCCGCCCGCCACCCCGACTCCAAGGTGCCGACCGACCCCGAGGCCCTGGTCGACTACTTCACGTTCACGGACTTCGCCCACTTCATCGACGTGTACCTGTCCGTGGTCGACCTCATCCGCACCCCGGAGGACGTACGCCTCCTGACGTACGAGGTCGCCCGTGACATGGCCCGGCAGCAGATCCGCTACGCCGAGCTGACGGTCACCCCCTTCTCCTCGACCCGCCGCGGCATCGACGAGGGTGCCTTCGTGGACGCCATCGAGGACGCCCGCAAGGCCGCCGAGGCCGACTTCGGGACCGTGCTGCGCTGGTGCTTCGACATCCCCGGCGAGGCGGGACTCGAGTCCGCCGAGGAGACGGTCCGGATCGCCACCACGGACAAGATCCGCCCCGAGGGCCTGGTGTCCTTCGGGCTCGGCGGGCCCGAGATCGGCGTACCCCGGCCGCAGTTCAAGCCGTACTTCGACCGTGCGATCGCGGCCGGTCTGCACTCCGTACCGCACGCGGGCGAGACCACCGGCCCCGAGACGGTCTGGGACGCCCTCACCGAGCTGCGCGCCGAGCGCATCGGGCACGGCACCAGCTCCGCCCGGGACCCGAAGCTGCTCGCGCACCTCGCCGAGCACCGGATCCCGCTGGAGGTCTGCCCCACCTCCAACATCGCCACCCGCGCGGTCCTGGACCTCGACGAGCACCCCATAAAGGAGTTCGTACGGGCCGGGGTCGTCGTCACGATCAACTCCGACGACCCGCCGATGTTCGGCACCGACCTCAACAACGAGTACGCGGTCGCCGCCCGCCTCCTCGACCTCGACGAGCGCGGTCTGGCCTCGCTCGCCAAGAACGCCGTCGACGTGTCCTTCCTGGACGACACCGGCAAGGCGCAGCTCGCCGAGGAGATCGACACGTACACGTCTGCGTGGCTCGCGCCCTGAGCCAGCACAATGGGCCCATGCGCACCGTGACTGCCGTGGCCCATCGCGGCGACCCCTACCGCGTCCGCGAGAACACGATCGACTCGCTGCGTTCCGCGCTCCAACGGGGCGCGGACGCCGTCGAGATCGACGTCCGGCTGACCCGCGACGACGTGCCCGTCCTGCTGCACGACGAGACCCTGAAGCGGCTGTGGGAACAGGACCGGCCGTTGCTGTCGCTCTCCTCGGACGAGGTGCGCGGGCTCACCTCCGGCGGGGTTCCCACCCTTCAAGAGGCCCTGAAGTCGGCCGACGACGGCCGGTTCATGGTCGATCTGCCGGGTCGCGCGAACGCGCGCGCCGTGCGCCGGATCGTCGACGTCATCCGTGACCTCGGGGCCGACGAGCGCGTGTACTACTGCGCCGGCGCCGAGACCATGCTCGCCGTGCGCGCGGCCGACCCCGCCGCGGAGATCGCCCTCACCTGGACCACGCTCGCGCCCCCACGGCCCGTACTGCTCGACGCGGTGCGGCCGCGCTGGCTCAACTACCGCTTCGGCCTGGTCGACCGCGGCCTCGTCGCCCGCGTCCACCGCGGCGGTCACCTGATGTCGGTGTGGACGCCCGACACCCGGCGGTCCATGCGGCGGCTGCTCGACGCGGGGGTCGACTCGATCACGACCAACCGCATCGACACGCTGTGCGCGCTGCGCAGGGTCTAGGCCGCTCGAACCACAGGGGCGGGGGGACGGCCTTCTACGTCGACTGCTCAGTCACCCGGGACTTTCCCCCGGGACCGTCACCCGGGATTCCTGACGGACCGTCGCCGGATCGGCCGGGGTCGTGCGCGTGAGGTACTGCGGTACGGGAGCGGTGTCCTTGCCGTTGTCGCGTACGAGGCCGTAGCGGAGGATGTCACCGCCGGGTGCCCTGGTGATGTCGTCCGTGACCTTCTGCCAGGTCGACGGTTCGGCGAAGAGGTTGTAGTCGGCGCCCCGCTCGTTCTGGCGGAGCGTGACCGTGCCGTCGATCCAGAAGTACTCGACCTGCCACATCTGCTGGGTGCCGGCCGGGAGGAACGTGACGCCGGTGGCCGGGCCACCCATCCAGGTCGTGCCGTCCGTCGAGCCGGGCTGAACGTCGTCCATACGGTGGCCGCCGCCGGAGGCCACGTGGAAGAGCCTGCCCTTCAGACCGGTCCAGGCGGGCATGACCAGGCTGCCGGGCCGTTCCTTGGGCAGGACCTGCCAGAGGAGCCGGACGTATCCCCTGCCGGTGAAGGTGACCGTCTCGCCGCGGTGGGTCAGGCCGGTCGGCGGCGCCCCGGCCAGTGTCACCGTCCCCTCGGGACGGCGGGGCAGGGCCCCCGGGCGGGTCCCAGGGGCCGGCGCCTGATCGACGGCGTCGACGACCGTGCCGTAGAGGTTCTTCTTCGGGGTCTCGGGGGTCTTGCTGGGGGACGCGGAAGGGCTGGGCGCCGGAGGGCTCTGCGCCTTCGGCCGTGAGGTACTCGATGCCGTGGGCGGCGCGGCGGCCGGGGGCGGCGACGCGTCCGGCCGGGTCACGACGTACGCGCCGCCCGCGACGATGGTCGCCCCGGCCGTCAGGGCCACCGCGGGTTTGGTGAGTGCGGCGACGACCTTGGCGGACCAGCCTGCGGTCGTGGCCGCCGTGGTTGCCGTTGCTGCCGTCGCGGCGACCGCCGTCTTGCCGCCGAGGACGAGCGAGAGCGTGAAGCCGACCGGGATCGGGACGAGCGCGAGTCCGACGAGCAGCCGTTCGGCCGGTACGACCGCCTCGCCGGGCGCGGCGCAGTGACGGCAGCCGCGGATGTGCCGGGCCAGCCGTTTGCGCCACACCGAGTCGGGCCGCCGGTCCCAGCGGGCGGTCAGCTCGCGCAGCTCGGGGCAGGACTGGTCGAGGGCCCGCACGATGCCGCGCGCGGCCTCCAGGCGGGCCTTCATCCGCTGGACGCGTACGGCCGTGTGCTGGCGGCTGATGCCGACGGCCGCCGCCAGTTCACGCCGGCTGAGCTCGCCCGCGACCTCCAGCCACCACAGGGACAGCAGCTGCCGGTCCTCGTCGTCGAGCCAGCGCACCGCCTCCGCGACCTCGCGCCGCTGGCCCTCCAACTGGAGCCGCAGTACGGTGAGTTCGGCGAAGTCGGTGACCTCCTGCGCCGCGTCGTCGGCGGCGGAGGCCAGCGACTCGGAGGTACGCCGCCGCGCCCGGTCGCGTATCTGCCGCATGACGATCGCGACCAGCCAGGAGCGGAAACTGTCCGGATCACGCAGCGTGCCGAGGTTGTCGACGGCACGCAGCATGGTCTCCTGCACGACGTCGTCCACGTCCGCGTGGCCGTTCAGGGCGCGGCCGACGATGTTGTAGACCAGCGGCAGCCAGCCCTCGACCAGCTCGTCCAGCGCCCGCCGGTCACCGGCCTGCGCTGCCGCGATGGTCGTACGCCACTGCCGCCCGTCCACGTACGCCCCTTCCCGCGCGGATGTCACTTGCTGTAGAGAAGCGTCCCGAAGCCCAGCTGATCGAAGCCGCCGCTGTTGGGGCCGTAGTCTCCGCCGCCGCCTTCGGCACGTACTTTCTCAGCCATCGCTGTCACGTGGGGGACCGAGAGCCGGCGGCGGCGCGCATAGTGGTTATGCAAAAGCTCCCAAACCGGCCTTATCTGCCCACGGCCTATGTCGGAGATCACGGTCTGCTCGCGATAGCCGCCCCAGGTGCCGGTGCGCCAGGAGTACTTGGTGAAGGGGACATCTCCCCCCAGGTTGTACTTGGCGACGTACTCGGCGCCCTTCATCAGGCGGTTGTCGTCGTAGCCGTAGAGGTCGACGCCCTGGTTCCACGCCATCTCGCAGATCGAGCCGAGCAGGCCCATGCCCATCACGGTGTGACCCTGGTCGCGGCCGGACTCCTGCCACTGGGCCAGGCCCTGGTCCTCGTACACGAAAGGGGCCGCGTTCTTGATCGAACCGTTGCCCGCACCCTTCTTGAAGTACTTCACGGCGCGGTCGAACTTGGCCTTGTCGTCGCACAGGATGCCGATCGCCATGATCGAGGCGATGTTGCAGAGGTCCCAGTTCGCCCAGTAGTTGGTGATCACGGCGCCGTTGTGGTGCTTCAGGAAGTCGTCGCTGAGCGGGTGGAAGACGTTGAGCAGCATCTTCTTGAAGCGGGCGAGCTCGAAGCCCGGGTAGCCGCGCACGAGTTCGGCGGCGTTCGCGAACTGGTAGCCGTAGATGCCGGACGCCAGGAAGCGGTCGGAGTTCCCGGTGACCGTGGTGAGCGTGGCCGACCAGGCGTTGAGGATCGCGACGGCCGCCTCGGCGTTCTCCTTCGTGCCCGCGATCTTCCACCGCAGGGCGTTCTGGTAGGCGGCGTGGATGTCGTTGAAGAGGATGGCGTAGTTCTGGCCCTCACCGCCGCGGATGACGGTGGCCTGCGGGTTGGGCTTCCAGGTGCTCGCGGAGTGCCGGTTGGCGGTCAGCCGCTGCCAGCCCGCCAGCCAGGGGTCCTTCTTCGCGGCGACACGCACCTTGGCGCGGTTGAGGTCACCGGCGTTGTGCAGCATCCCGGGGTGCGCGAAGGCCGGCTTGGGGCCGGCGGTGCTGGAGGTGCTGGGCGCCTCGGAGGCACCGTCCTGCGCGGCGTCGGCCGAGTCACCACCGCTCAACGAGACCGCGATGCCGCCGACCGCGCCGGCGGCGGCGACGCCACCGGCGATCTGGATGACACTGCGGCGGCTGATGCGGTGCTTGTTGTGCTCTGCCACGGGTGGCTCCTGTGCGGGTGGGGGTGTGCGCGGTGTGTACCGCGTGTGCAGAGGAGACGGAGGCCGAGCCCCGGCGATAACAGTTTTTCGCGCACCCTGAAACTTTCGAACCGTGCACCCTAGGTGGAATCCCTGACAACACCCTTGCGCAGCAAGGCAGTTGATCGGGGCCCGCGCCAGGGTCGGCACCCTCCTCGGAGAGGATCCGCGGCGACGGCGTGCGACCAGAGGATGAGGGTCACCGATCACCCCTGGGAGTCAGCCGATGCATGTCCGTAACCGTGTCCATGTCCGTGTCCGTACCGCCTGCGCCGCCCTCGTGGTCCTGGGCCTGACGGCCGGGCCCCTGGCCGGAACGGCCCTCGCCGCCCCCTCCCCCACGACTGTCGTGCGGGAGGCCGACGGTCCGAACCGCAAGGCCCTGTGCGCCGCACTCGCCGGGCTCCCGGACAAGGACGCGACGGCCGCGCTCGTACGCGTCGGCGGCACGGACGGCAGCTGGCGGGGCAGGGCCGGGGTGCACGACCTGGTCAGCAACCGGAAGGCCCTGGAGCACGCACGCTTCAGAGCCGGTTCCACCACCAAGGTGGTCACGGCGGCCGTCGTGCTCAGCCTCGCCGCCGATGGCCTGATCGACCTGGACGGGCACGTGCAGACGTATCTGCCCGGCCTGCTGTCCGACGACTTCAAGAAGCCCATCACCGTACGGCAGTTGCTGACCTTCACCAGCGGGCTGAAGCCGGGCGCGACGCTGGGAGAGGTGAACGGGGAGGGGTACGAGCGGCGGTTCGAGACGCTGACCCCGGAGGAGGTCGTGGCCTCGTCCGTGGCCCAGGGGCCCGAGTTCGACCCGGGTGAACGGCAGCAGTACGCCAACATCGACTACACCGTGCTCGGCCTGCTCATCGAGAAGGTCACCGGCGATTCGTACGAGGACCAGGCGGCCTTACGAGTCCTGCGTCCGGCCAAGATGCATCACACGTCCTTCCCCGGTGGCCCGGACCCCCGTATCCACGGCCCGCACAACCGCGGCTACCAGAAGCTCGCGGACGGCAGGTTGGTGGACGCGACCGAGTGGAACATGTCGGACCGGTGGGCCGCGGGCGACATGATCTCCACGACGGCCGACCTGGAGCGCCTGCTCTTCGCGCTGTTCCGCGGCGAGTTGGTACCCCAACCCCTGCTGGAGAAGGAGATGTTCACGCTCCCGGACGTGCCGAACGCGACGATGAGCGCCGGTCTCCAGCGGTACGACGCGGGCGACGGCACCGTCCTGTGGCTCAAGAGCGGCGCCCGGCCCGGATACAGCACGGGGCTCGCGGCCACCCGCGATCTGTCGCGCACGCTCGTGTACTCGGTCAACGCGACCGACGCGAAGGCGGTGGCGCCGAACCCGGTGGTCGAGCGGATCCTGCGGGCGACGTTCGGGCTCTGAGGCTCTGCCGGCCCGGGCCGACACCGATCACGATCAGCCCGTCCGGCGCTTGAGGAGAAGGCCGTTCAGGCCGGAGCGGGGGTCCGGGGGCACAGCCCCCGGGGAGAGGGAGGGGACAGGCAGGGGCGGCGGGGGCGGAAACACCACCTCGACCCACAGCCCGCCCTCCTCCCGCGGCCGAGCCTGCACCACGCCGCCATGCGCCCCCGCGATCGCCGCCACGATCGACAGCCCAAGCCCCAGCCCGTCCCGCGACCGCACCCGGCCCTCCCCCAACCTCCGGAAAGGCTCGAACAAGGCGTCCATCTGGTCCACCGGCACCACCGGCCCACTGTTGGTGATCCGCAACGAGGCCCGCCCCTCGACGACCCCGGTCCAGACGTTGATCCAACTCCCCTCCCCCTCGGGCACGTTGTGCCGGACGGCGTTCCCCACCAGGTTGCTCACCAGCCGCTCGACCAGCTGCGGGTCTCCGAGCAGCGGTGCGGGCGTGAGCTCGGCCGAGACACAGGGCCCCCGCCCCCTGCCCTGCCCCGGCTCGGGCAACAGCCCACCGACAACGGCCGCGAGATCGACGTACTCCCCTCTGTGCAGCCCCCGTTGGCTGCGCGCCAGCGTCAACAGGGCGTCGATCAGACGCTCCTGCTCCTGCCCGGCCGCCCGCACCCGCAGGCAGGTGGCCCGGAGCGTCTCCACGGAGGCATCGGGGTCCGCCAACGCGACGTCGACCAGCGCCTGTTGAAGCGTCAGCGGCGTACGCAGCTCATGGGACGCGTTGGCGACGAACTGCTTCTGCGCCTCGAACGAACCCTCCAGCCGGGCGAGTACGTCGTCGAAGGTGTCGGCCATGGCCTTGAGCTCGTCGTCGGGACCGGGCACGGCGAGCCGCTCGTGGAGGTTGTCGGCCGAGATACGGCGGGCGGCCGCGGTCATGGTGCGCAACGGCGCCAGTACGCGCCCGGCCATCAGCCAGCCGAGGGCCACGGACGCCACGGTCATCACCGCCAGCGCGATACCGGACTCCACCAGGAGCTGTCGCAGCTGCTCGGCCCGCAGCACGGCCAGCCGGTCCTCGACGTACGAGGCGATGAGCGGTGCCGAGGGCCCGGTGGGACCGGCGGGGCCCGTGTTCCCGCCGTCCTCCCGACCGGTCGAATCGATCTTGGGCGTTCCCGGCGTCAGCGACGGCTCGGTGCTCGCCGCGAGCACGTAGGTGAAGGCCAGCAGCACCGCCCCGGCAACCGCGAACAGCGCACTGTAGAGCAGCGTGAGCCGCCACCGGATGCTGTGCGGCCCGCGCAACAGGCCCTTCGCCGGTCCCACACCCGGTCCCGCACCCGACCTCATCAGCGACCCCATGCCCACCATCAGACCCGGTACCCCGCCCGCTCGACCGTCTCGATCAGCGGCGGATCGCCGAGCTTCCGCCGCAGCCGGCTCATCGTCACCTTCACCGTCTGGCTGAACGGATCCGCCGCCTCGTCCCAGGCCCGTTCGAGGAGTTCCTCCGTGGAGACCACGCTCCCCTGTGCGGCCATGAGGAGTTCGAGTACGGCGAACTCCTTGGGGCTGAGCGGCAGTTGACAGCCCGCCCGGGTGACCAGCCGCCGTGCCGGGTCGAGCCGCAGCTCACCGCAGACCAGGACGGGCGGCAGCGCGGGCTGCGCGCGACGCGCCAACGCCCGTATCCGCGCCACGAGTTCGGTGAACGCGAACGGCTTCGGCAGATAGTCGTCGGCCCCGAGACCGAGCCCCGCGACCCGGTCGGCCACCGTTCCGGACGCGGTCAGCATCAGCACCCGTGCCCGGCTGCCGCCCGCGGCCAGCGTCCGGCACACCTGGTCGCCGTGGATTCCGGGCAGATCGCGGTCGAGTACGACGACGTCGTAGCCGTTGATCTCGGCACGCTCCAGCGCGGTCGGGCCGTCGAAGGCCAGGTCGACCGCCATCCCCTCCCGGCGCAGTCCCGCGGCAACGGTCTCGGCGAGCTCTTCGTGATCCTCGACCACCAGCACACGCATGCGCCCCAGTGTGGCGCGCCCCCGGTTACACGACGATAAGTCCGGCCGGGCGCCCCGTCAGCGGCGCGGGGAACTGCGCGCCCAGCCACAAACAACCCGCAGCCGACAACCGCCCAACCCGCGGAGCGCCCGGCCCGGAACCCGGTTACAGCCCGA
Organism: Streptomyces sp. NPDC050704; assembly: GCF_040654355.1. Taxonomy (NCBI): domain Bacteria; kingdom Bacillati; phylum Actinomycetota; class Actinomycetes; order Kitasatosporales; family Streptomycetaceae; genus Streptomyces; species Streptomyces sp. NPDC050704. Next base: position 81,165 of record NZ_JBFAHW010000024.1, read on the forward strand.
TAAGCCCGGCCGTTCCCCTCCCGTAACCGCCCGCACTGTTCCGTGGACGCCGTGAGCACCACACCACCGCACAACACGCCACCACACCCACGGCAACAGCAGGAGGAACCCATGCCCGCAACGGCGACCCGGCCCCGGCGCCTCGCCCTGGCCTGCGCCCTGATCACGGCCGTCACACTCGGCACGGTCAGCGCGTCGGCGGCCACGGCGTCCGACACACCGGACAGCACAAGTACCGCCTCGGACACCGCGTCCAAGTCGTCCGAGCACCCCGAACCGCCCCGCGGAGGGCGCATGTTCGCTGTGAAGTACGAGCCGACGGACGAGGCCCCCGAAGACGTCAACGAGGCGAACCGCGCCTTCGCCTCATGCATGCGAGAGGAGGACCAGAGCGTCTTCCCCAGCTTCCACGCCTACAAGGACGACGACGGCTCGGTCCGCCTGGACGTGAAAATGAAGGGCAGGCTCCACAAGCTCTCCGACGACGGCCTCAAGGGCTTCCGTGAGGCCCTCCTGAAGTGCGCGCCGATCATGGAGGAGGCGGGCCTGAGCCTCCCGGACAAGGACGACCTGCCCGACCGTCCGAAGCTGCCCGGCCGACCCGACGTACCGAAGCACCCCGACCGCCCCGGCCTGCCGAAGCACCACGAGTGGAACGACGAGAACGGCGAGAACACCGAAGTGGGACTCCCCTCCCTCGTCACCACCGTCAAGGAGACCTGAGACCACCGCGGAGGGGGGAACGGCGTGGCCCCGGACGGACCAACTCCCGTCCGGGGCCACGCCGGCCGCCCCCTGCACGCCGTACGGACTCGCCGTACCGACTCGCCGTACGGACTAGCCGTCCAGCGAGGTCATCACGTGCTTGATCCGCGTGTAGTCGTCGAAGCCGTACGCCGACAGGTCCTTGCCGTAGCCGGACTGCTTGAAGCCGCCGTGGGGCATCTCCGCGACCAGCGGGATGTGCGTGTTGATCCACACGCAGCCGAAGTCGAGGACCTTGGACATGCGCATCGCGCGCGAGTGGTCCTTCGTCCAGACGGAGGAGGCCAGCGCGTACTCGACGCCGTTCGCGTACTCGACGGCCTGCGCCTCGTCCGTGAAGGACTGGACGGTGATGACCGGGCCGAAGACCTCGTTCTGGATGATCTCGTCGTCCTGCTTCAGGCCGGACACGACGGTCGGGGCGTAGAAGTAGCCCTTCTCGCCGACCCGGTGGCCACCGGCCTCCACCTTGGCGTGCGCGGGCAGCCGCTCGATGAAACCGCTCACCTGCTTGAGCTGGTTCGGGTTGTTGAGCGGCCCGTACAGCACGTCCTCGTCGTCCGGCTGGCCGGTCTTGGTGTCGGCGGCGGCCTTGGCCAGCGCGGTCACGAACTCGTCGTGGATGGACTCCTGGACGAGGACACGGGTGGCGGCCGTACAGTCCTGGCCCGCGTTGAAGTAGCCCGCGACGGAGATGTCCTCGACGGCCTTGGGGATGTCGGTGTCCTCGAAGACGACGACCGGCGCCTTGCCGCCCAGCTCCAGGTGGACCCGCTTGACGTCCTTGGCGGCGGACTCGGCCACCGACATGCCGGCGCGCACGGAACCGGTGATCGAGGCCATCGCCGGGGTCTTGTGCTCGACCATCAGGCGGCCGGTGTCACGGTCGCCGCACAGGACGTTGAAGACGCCCTTGGGGACGACCGAACCGATGATCTCAGCGATCAGGACGGTGGAGGCGGGGGTCGTGTCCGACGGCTTCAGGACCACCGTGTTGCCCGCGGCGAGCGCCGGGGCGAACTTCCACACGGCCATCATCATCGGGTAGTTCCACGGCGCGACCTGCGCGCAGACGCCCACCGGCTCACGGCGGACGATCGAGGTCAGGCCCTCCATGTACTCACCGGCCGACCGGCCCTCCAGCATGCGCGCCGCGCCCGCGAAGAAGCGGATCTGGTCGACCATGGGCGGGATTTCCTCGGACCGGGTGAGGCCGATGGGCTTGCCCGTGTTCTCGACCTCGGCGGCGATGAGCTCCTCGGCCCGCTCCTCGAAGGCGTCGGCGATCTTGAGCAGGGCCTTCTGGCGCTCGGCGGGGGTCTGGTCGCGCCAGGCGGGGAAGGCAGCGGCGGCGGCCGCCATCGCGGCGTCGACGTCGGCCTGGCCGGACAGCGGCGCGGTCGCGTAGGCCTCGCCCGTCGCGGGGTTGACCACCTCTGTGGTCCGTCCATCGGCGGCATCGCGGAACTCTCCGTCGATGTAATTGCGCAGACGACGCAGCTCGGTGCTCACTGCCGGCCCTCCTGTCGGGTGTCCAATTACTGAGACACCCACCCTAGTCCGACGCCCCACGTTTTCAACACCCCCAGCGGAACCAGAACTGCGAAATCCGCACATGCCAGCCCTGTAAACAACGAATTTCATCAATCGACCCTTGCGGAACTGCTGAGGCCTCATGCACAGTGAGCGCGTGGCCAGTCGTAACGCAGAGCCGAAGGGCTCCCGAGAGACCAGGGCGGAGTCCAGGGCGGGCAGCGGCACTCCCGCCCTGGACAGCGTCTCCCTCGCCATCATCGAGCAGCTCCAGGAGGACGGCCGGCGGCCCTACGCCGCGATCGGCAAGGCCGTCGGGCTCTCCGAGGCGGCCGTGCGCCAGCGCGTCCAGAAGCTGCTCGACCAGGGCGTGATGCAGATCGTCGCCGTCACGGACCCGCTCACCGTGGGCTTCCGCAGGCAGGCGATGGTGGGCATCAACGTCGAGGGCGGCCTCGACCCGGTGGCGGACGCCCTGACGGCCATGTCGGAAGTCGAGTACGTGGTGATGACCGCGGGCTCGTTCGACATCCTCGCCGAGATCGTCTGCGAGGACGACGACCACCTGCTGGACGTCATCAACAGACGCATCAGGGCCCTGCCCGGCGTGCGCTCCACCGAGAGCTTCGTCTACCTGAAACTCAAGAAGCAGACCTACATGTGGGGAACCCGATAGCCGTGAGCACCCAGCCGAAGGACCTCAGCCGGACCGCGTACGACCACCTGTGGATGCACTTCACCCGCATGTCCTCGTACGAGAACGCGCCCGTTCCCACGATCGTCCGGGGTGAGGGCACCTACATCTACGACGACAAGGGCAAGCGCTACCTCGACGGTCTCGCGGGCCTGTTCGTGGTCCAGGCGGGCCACGGCCGCACCGAGCTGGCCGAGACGGCGTTCAAGCAGGCCCAGGAGCTGGCCTTCTTCCCGGTGTGGTCCTACGCCCACCCGAAGGCGGTCGAGCTGGCCGAGCGCCTCGCGAACTACGCTCCGGGCGACCTGAACAAGGTCTTCTTCACCACCGGCGGCGGCGAGGCCGTCGAGACCGCGTGGAAGCTGGCGAAGCAGTACTTCAAGCTCACCGGCAAGCCGACCAAGTACAAGGTCATCTCGCGCGCGGTCGCCTACCACGGCACCCCGCAGGGCGCCCTGTCCATCACCGGCCTGCCGGGCCTGAAGGCCCCCTTCGAGCCGCTCGTCCCCGGGGCCCACAAGGTTCCGAACACCAACATCTACCGCGCACCCGCCTTCCTCGACCAGGGCTCCGGCGTCTCCCCCGAGGCCTTCGGCCGCTGGGCCGCCGACCAGATCGAGGAGCAGATCCTCATGGAGGGCCCCGAGACGGTCGCCGCCGTCTTCCTGGAGCCCGTGCAGAACGCCGGCGGCTGCTTCCCGCCGCCGCCCGGCTACTTCCAGCGGGTCCGCGAGATCTGCGACCAGTACGACGTGCTGCTCGTCTCCGACGAGGTCATCTGCGCCTTCGGCCGCCTGGGCACGATGTTCGCCTGCGACAAGTTCGACTACGTACCGGACATGATCACCTGCGCCAAGGGCATGACCTCGGGCTACTCCCCGATCGGCGCCTGCATCATCTCGGACCGGCTCGCCGAGCCGTTCTACCAGGGCGACAACATGTTCCTGCACGGCTACACCTTCGGCGGTCACCCGGTGTCCGCGGCCGTGGGCATCGCCAACCTCGACCTGTTCGAGCGCGAGGGCCTCAACCAGCACGTGCTCGACAACGAGAGCGCGTTCCTGACCACCCTCCAGAAGCTGCACGACCTGCCGATCGTCGGCGACGTCCGCGGCAACGGCTTCTTCTACGGCATCGAGCTCGTGAAGGACAAGACCACCAAGGAGACCTTCACGGACGAGGAGTCGGAGCGCGTGCTCTACGGCTTCGTCTCCAAGAAGCTCTTCGAGTACGGCCTCTACTGCCGCGCCGACGACCGCGGTGACCCGGTCATCCAGCTGTCGCCGCCGCTGATCTCCGACCAGTCGACCTTCGACGAGATCGAGGGGATCGTCCGCCAGGTACTGACGGAGGCCTGGGCGAAGCTCTGATCCTCCGCTGTCCGGTTGTTCGCCCAGCTGTTTGTTCAGCTGTTCCGCCTGACTGATCAACACCGGCCCCGGGGCGCCCGTTCGAGTGAGAACGAGCGCCCCGGGGCCGTGTGCTGTCTGTACTCACGCCACTGACTCCCTAGCGTGCCCATTGAATCCTCCCCCTCGTGGCCGAGGGGGATTCCTGGTTCACGCCGCTCGGTCGCTCTGCGAACGATCGAGTCTTACGCGATCGGCACCAGCCGGGTTGAAACCAGCCCGGACGGCAGAAATGCCTAGGAGGTAGCGCGTGCTTGGTTCTCGCTACGCACTACCAGCGACGCACCCTACGCGTGACCAGGACCGTGACCGAATGCCTCCGCCTTCGTTCCCCCGTACGGGGGACTCAGCACGGCATTTCTGATCGAACCGAGGTATACGCGATGGTCGCTCCGCCGGACAACGACGTGCTCTGGGCACGCGCCCTGCACGTCAAGCACAACGGCTCGCCCGCGCTCACCGGCGTCTCGCTCGGGGTTCGCGAGGGAGAGATCCTCGCCGTCGGCGGCCCGCGCGGCAGCGGCAAGACGACTCTCCTCCGGTGCCTGTCCGGGCAGTTGCTGCCGCAGCAGGGCGAGGTCTGGTTCAACAGCACGCCCGTGCACACCATGGGCCCGCTGACCCGCGAACGGCTGCGCCGAGACCGCTTCGGCTGGATCGACCCCGCGCCGGTGCTGGTGCCCGAGCTGAACGCCTGGGAGAACGCCGCGCTGCCGCTGCTGCTGCGCGGCGTCAACCGGCGCCGGGCCAAGACCACCGCCCTGGAGTGGCTGGAGCGCCTCGACATCGGTGCCTGCGCCCGCAAACGCCCGTACGCCCTGCTCCAGGCCGAGCGGCAGCGCGTGGCCATCGCCCGCGCCCTGGTCCCGGCGCCCACCGTGCTCTTCGCCGACGAGCCCACCGCCCCGCTGCACCGCGCCGACCGCGCGCACGTGCTGCGTACGCTCACCACGGCGGCCCGCTCGCACGGCATCACCGTCGTCCTGGCCACCCACGACGCGGACACCGCGGCCCTCGCCGACCGCACGGTCTCGCTGCTCGACGGGCGGCGCGTGAACACCGTCCAGCTGCCCCCGGTCGCCGAGACGGAAGGCCGGGCCGCGTGCTCGCTCTCCGTCTAGCCCGCGGCGCCCGCCCCGCCGTCCAGCTGCGCAGACTCCTGGTCGCGGCGGCGTCGGCCGGCACGGGCTTCCTCCTCCTGTGCACCCTGGGTTACGCGATGGGGCACCCGGAGGCGTACGAGAGTGCCGCGCTCCGGCTCGCCTGGTGTGTGGCGCCGCTCGCCGCCACGGTGCAGTTCGCGGTCGCGGTGGCCCGCACCGACCCGGCCACCCGCCCCCGCTCCGGTCTCTCGGCGATCGGCCTGGGCCCCGGTCATCTGATGGTCCTGGCGGCGATCTCCACCGCCGTGGCCTGCACGCTCGGCTCGATGGTCGCGCTGCTCCTCTTCCTCCACCTGCGCGGCGACCTCAGCGGGCTCCCCTTCGACGGTGCCGCCGCCGGGCTCCTCGCCGCGGACGAGCCGTTGCCCCTCCCGGCCGCGCTCACGCTGCTGACGCTGGTGCCGGTCATCGCGTCGGTGTCGAGTGCCCTGATCCTCCGTCCGCGCGAGGGACAGCAGGGCGGCGCCCCGGCCCGGGCCCGCCAGGGCCGGTTCGGCGCCTTCGGCACGTTCGGTGCGTACAGCCGCCCCGGCGAGCGCGCCGGCTTCGGCGAGTACGGCCGCTTCGGGGCACGCGCCGGCGCGCGGGCCGACGGCCACGGCGACGGCGACGGACCGGGCGGGTCCGGCCGATCCGGCGTACCCGGCGGCCACGCCGACGGGGCCGGGAGCTCCGGGCGGGACGGTGCGCGAGGCGCCGCCGTCAGCGCTCGGGACACGCACGCCGTGCTCGGCGCACAGCCCGGGCACGGCGGCGCCGAGCCGCCCGACAGCGCTGCCGCGTACGGCGAGTTCGACGGTTCCGGCTCCCGTGGCGGCGCAGGCGCAGGCGCCGACGGCCGTCGCGGCGGACACCACCTCGCCGGCTCCCGTGCCGCTGCCGCCTCGCCCTCGTACGACGGGTTCGGCGCACCCGACCACCCCGACAGCTCCGGTCACCTCGACGGCCCAACGCGGCTCGACGGCCCTCCTCAGTTTGACGGCCCCGCGCGCCCCGGCGGCCCGGCCCAGCCGCTGGACCCGTATCAGCCCCCCGCCCCCCTCGCCTCCCCCAGCGGCCTCCCGTGGGGCGTGGCGGTGCTGGCGGCGGGCCTCGCCGTGGAGACGTACGCCGGTCGCACCGGCTCCGCTCCCGATGGGCCCGCGCTGCCCGGCGGCTTCACGGGCGGCCCCGTCGGTGTGCTCGTCGGCTGGGCGCTCACCGCGGTCGGGCTGGCGCTGGCCGGGCCCGGGCTCGCCCATCTGTGCGGCAGGCTGCTCCAGGCGGTCAGGCCGGGCGCCGTGCGGCTGCTCGCCGGGCGCGTGCTCATGGCGGAGGCGGGCCGCCTCGGACGCCCGCTCGGCGTGGTGTGCGCGGTGGCGTCGGGGGCGTACGCCATGGCCATGCTCTATACCGGCGCACGCCCCGGCATCGGGCCGCTCACCACCCTCGGCGCGCTCCTCGTCGCGGGCTGCGCCGTCGCGACGCTGCTGACCGCCGCGGTCGAGGCCAGGAACGCGCGCGCCGACACCACGGCCGCCCTGCTGCGGCTCGGCGCACCCGCCACGATGCTGCGTACCACCGCCGCACTCCGCGCGGGCGCCCTGCTCGCCGTCTTCGGCCCGCTGACCTGGGCGGTGGCGGAGCTCGCGGCGCTGCCGCTGACCGGCTGACGTCCCGTACGCGAAGCGGCTGGTTTCGTATACGAGGAATGGCTGGCTCCGCGTACGAAAAAAGGTTCGGGGTCGCCGATGATTTCCCGGAGACCCCGCGGTCTACCCCTCCGAACAGCACATCACCCGATGGGAGAGACTTCGTATGTACCAGCAGATGATCTTCGTGAACCTGCCCGTGAACAACCTCGACGCCTCGAAGAAGTTCTTCACGGAGCTCGGCTACTCGATCAACCCGCAGTTCTCCGACGAGAACGCCGCGAGCATCGTGATCAGCGACACGATCGTCGCGATGCTCCTGGCCAAGCCGTTCTACCAGGGCTTCACCAAGAAGGAGATCGCGGATGCGACCAAGACCAGCGAGGTGCTGCTGGGGCTGAGCGCCGAGAGCCGCGAGAAAGTGGACGAACTCGTCGACAAGGCGCTCGCCGCGGGCGGCTCGGCGAGCGGCGAGCCCCAGGACCACGGGTTCATGTACGGCCGCTCCTTCGACGACCCGGACGGCCACACCTGGGAGGTCATCTGGATGGACCCGACAGCGGCCCAGGGCTGAACGCGCCCCGTAAGGGGCGCGGGGAACTGCGCGACCAGCCCCCACCGGCCCGCAGCCTCATCACCGCGGCCCTCAGCGGAGCGCCTAGCATGGGCGGGTGCAGCCGACACCCGCCCAGCCAGTCCACACGTCCCATGACCGCGAGATCGAGTGCCTCGCCGAGTTCGACGAGGTCGTCTCGGTGCGCGGCTCACTCGCCCGGCACCGCGTGCAGGCGGTCGATCTGACGGCCCGTACGACCGAGTTGCTCTCCGTGGACACCACGGGAGCCGTCTTCCTCGGCTGTGCCATGCACCCGGACGCGGCGGCCGGGATCCGGGCCACCGGAGCGCTGGTCTTCCCGCCGGTCCCCGGTCTGCCCTTCGACCCGTACCGGGCTCTGCTCTACTCCCCCGACGAACTCTTCGAGTCCCTCGACCGGGGCTACGAGGCGACGCCGGACGCCCTCGCGTACGCCTGGTTCCAGCAGACGAAGGCGGACGGTGACGTCTTCGGGTCGATGCTCCGCGCGATCCACGACGACGCGGTGTCGGACGCCCTCGACGAACTCCTCGTCGGGGCACGGGTGGTGGGCGTCATGGGCGGCCACGCGATGGCGCGCGGCACGGACGCGTACGAGGGTGCCGCGCGGCTCGGCCGCTCGCTGACCCGGGCCGGGTTCACGGTCGCCACGGGTGGCGGTCCCGGCGCGATGGAGGCCGCGAACCTCGGGGCGTACGCCTCGGTCTTCGACGACGACATGCTCGCCGAGGCACTCAAACTCCTCGCCAAGGCACCGTCGTTCGTGCCCTCGGTCACCGAATGGGCGGACGCCGCCTTCGACGTGCGCGGCCGCTGGCCGGGCGGTGGCGACTCTGTCGGGGTCCCCACCTGGTTCTACGGCCACGAGCCGCCGAACGCCTTCGCCGGCCACATCGCCAAGTACTTCGCCAACGCGACCCGCGAGGACGGCCTGCTGGCCCGGTCGAACGCGGGCGTGGTCTTCCTGCCCGGTGCCGCCGGCACGGTCCAGGAGGTCTTCGACAACGCGACGCCGAACTACTACGAGTCGCGCGGCGAGCCCACCCCCATGGTCCTGGTCGACCGCGTCCACTGGACCGAGCGCCTGCCGGTCTGGCCGCTGCTCCGGTCGCTGGCCGAGGACCGTTCGATGGAGCCGCGGATCGCCCTCGTGGACCACGTCGAGGATGCCCCGGAGGCCCTCGCCCGACTGGCTCAGGCAAACGAAAGCTAAAGCCAACGGGCAAGACGGACACACGGATTGACACAACGAGACGGCGCCCCATAAACCTGTGAGGCAGCTGGGACTGCCGTGGTTCACGGCACTCCCGCAACCCCCCTCAGTTTGTGCATCCCTTGAAGGGCAATCGTGTCCACATCTCGCCGTACCGCAGCACGTTCCGTGCGCATTCTCGGTGTCGCCTCCGCCGCGGCCGCGCTCACGCTCGGCCTCGCCGGCAACGCGCTCGCCTGCAACATCAGTGAGTTCTCGGCCGTCGCCAAGTGCGACGGCGCCAAGGGTGTCATCAGCGTCACCGACAAGGACCCCACCGGCGTCCCGGCCACGGTCACCGTCTACCTCCAGCTGAACGGCGCGGACGAGAAGATCGTCGGCAGCCAGGAGGTCAAGGGCTCCCGCGAGGGCGTGACCGTCGACTTCGCCGAGGACTGGAAGGCGGACGCGACGTACCGCGTCCACGTCAAGGCCGGCAACCAGGTCGACGAGGACATCAAGCCGAACGTGACCACGCCGTCCAAGGCGTGCAAGTCCGAGGAGACGCCGGCGCCCCCTGCGACCCCGTCGCCGTCGGACGAGGCCTCCACTCCCGCGAAGCCCGAGGCGAGCCCGACACCGGAGCCGGAGAGCCCCGCGCCCGCACCGGCCGGTGCGAGCACCCCGTCCCCCGCGGGCGGCGGCTCGAACCTCGCCGAGACCGGCGCGGGCTCCAACACCGGCGCGCTCGTCGGCATAGCGGCGGCACTCGTCGTGGCGGGCGGCGGCGTGGTGTTCGCACTGCGGCGCCGTGGCGCGTCGGACGAGCGCTGAGCAGGGCTCGTGAGCTGAGCGCCGAGCACGGCTCCTGAGCCGAGCAACGAGTACCGAGTACGACCTTGTAGCGGCCCGTTCCCTCACGGAGGGGACGGGCCGTCCTCGTCCCCCCGGCGTAAGCGTCCCCTGGCGTCAGCCGAACGTGGCCCGCTCCAGCCAGAAGTCCAGCAGCTCCCGCTCCCCCAGGACCTCCAACTTCCCGCCGTCGGGCGGGAGTCGGCGATAGAAGGCGAGCAGGATGTCGGTGAGCGGGCCGCGCAGCGCGACGGTCGCCTTCTCGTGGCCGCGCCGCCAGCCGATGCCCTCGTCGCCGAACTCGATGAGCCACTCGGCGTCCAGGCCGGGCTCCGTGTCCGTGGCGTGGAGGTGGATACTGCGGCCCCCTCCACGCAGTTCCCGCGCGGCGTCGTCGGGGTCCGTCTCCTGCGCGAACCGGACGATCTGCAGCCACTCGTCGATCGCGTCCGCCGCCAGTTCCGGCGCGACCTCGTACGTCACATCGGCGGCGATGGCCGCGTCGGCCCGGTGGATGACCGTCTCGTGTGCCATGCGCCGCGCCCAGAAACCGGCCGTACGCTCCCAGGCCCAGGTCCAGGCGGCGGTGTCGGGCCCGGCGGCGCGCAGTACGCCGGCGGTCTTCGCGGCGCCCTCGGCGAGCCAGGCGTCGAGGGCGGCGGGATCATCGTCCTGCGGCCCCTCGGTGCCGGCCACCCGCTCCTCGGACACCGCCTCCGTCGCCCTGGTCCGCACGATGTGCTCGACCCAGCGGTGCGCGCCGCCCACATGCACGGCGAGCTGCCGCAGCGTCCAGTCCGGGCAGGTCGGCACGGTCGCGGCGAGATCGGCTCCGGCGAGGTGGGACCTCAACAGCGCGGTCTGGCCGACGATTTCGTCGCAGTAGTGGTCATGCCCGAGTGACGTCATGAGGCGCACCTTAAGCCTCTCGGGCACTCCCGAGCACGACAATTTCGGCTGCGTCGAAGACCACCCCGACCTCGTCCCCGGTCTCCGGCGCGTCCCGCAGCGCACAGGCCGCTTCGAGGCGCGGCGCGTCCCGAGGCTGCAGTTGTACGGCGACATGGGTGCCCCGGAACGTCCGCGCGGCCACCGTGCAGGGCAGCCCCTCGGCGACGGGCACGAGCCGTACACCCGTCGGCCTGACCAGCAGCGTGACCTCGCCCTGCGGAGTGTCGGCGGGCACCGGCACCTTGCCCCACGGGGTGTCCGCTGCCTCCCCCGCGACGGTCGCCCCGACGACGTTCTCGAAGCCGAGGAAACGGGCCACGAACTCGTCGGCCGGTCGCAGCCAGACCTCAAGTGGCGTACCGGACTGGGCGATCCGCCCGTCCCGCATCACCACGACCCGGTCGGCGAGCGCGAACGCCTCGCCCTGGTCGTGGGTGACCGCGAGCACGGTGGTGCCCAACTCGCCGAAGAGTTCCCTCAGTTCCACCACCAGCCGTTCCCTCAGCGAGCGGTCCAGCTGACCGAGGGGTTCGTCGAGCATGAGCAGCCGGGGGCGGGGAGCGAGGGCGCGGGCCAGGGCCACGCGCTGCTGTTCACCGCCGGAGAGCGAGGCGACGGCGCGGCCGTGCGAGCCCGGCAGCCCGACGAGCTCCAGCAACTCACGTACGCGTACGGCCTGTTGGTCCTTCGTAGCCCCGTGCATCCGCAGCCCGAAGGCCACGTTCGCGCCGACGTCGCGCTGCGGGAAGAGCTGGTGGTCCTGGAACATCAGCCCGACACCCCGCTTGTGCGCGGGCACACCCGCGAGGTCCCGGCCGTCCAGGTACACCCGCCCCTCGTCGAGCGGCTGCAGCCCCGCCACCGCCCGCAGCAGCGTCGACTTGCCGCTGCCGCTGGGCCCGAGCACGCACACGATCTCGTGCTCGCCGACATCGAGGCCGACGCCGTCGAGCACGGGCCGCCCGCCGAACCGTACGGTCGCCTCTGCCAGCCGCAACATCATCAGAACTCCCCCGTCCGGTCGGTGCGAAGGCGTTCGAGAACGAGCAGCGCCACCGCGCACACCACCATCAAGATCGTCGAAAGGGCCATCGCCTGCCCGTAGTTGAGGTCGCCCGCGCGCCCCAGCAGCCGCGCCACGGCGACCGGCAGCGTGGGGTTGTCGGGCCGGGCGATGAAGACGGTCGCGCCGAACTCGCCCAGCGACACGGCGAAGGCGAACCCGGCCGCGATCAGCAGCGCCCGCCGCACCATCGGCAGATCGACCTCGCGCCACACGCGCCAGGGCGAGGCCCCGAGCACCGCCGCGGCCTCGCGCAGTCGTCCGTCCACCGCCCGCAGCACGGGCAGCATGGTCCGTACGACGAAGGGGACGCCCACCAGGGCCTGCGCCAGCGGCACGAGGATCCAGGTGCTTCTGAGGTCCAGCGGCGGTTCGTCGAGCGCGATCAGGAAGCCGAAGCCGACGGTCACGGCGGAGACGCCGAGCGGCAGCATGAGCAAGGCGTCGAAGCCCCGGACGAGACGGCCCGCGTCCCGTCGGGTGAGGGCCGCGGCGGCCAGTCCGCCGATCACCAGCGCGATGGCGGTGGCGGCGAGTGCGTACTGCAGCGAGTTGCCGACGGCCTCGATCGGCGGCACGAGGAAGATGCCGCCCTCGTCGCTGGTCAGCTCCTTGTAGTAGCCGAATCCGGGGGCGTCGAGGGACCGCTCGACCAGCACGGCCAGCGGCAGCACGAGCAGGACGGCGATGGTGCCGAGGACGCCGGCGAGCAGCGCCCACTGGCCGGCTCCGTGCGGCCGTCGCGCGGTCCCGGCGGCGTCCACCAGGCGCAACGCCGTCTCCCGGCGGCGCACGGTCCAGGCGTGCACGGCCAGGATCGCGCCCACCGCCACGAACTGGATCATGGTGAGCACTGCGGCCGTCGAGAGGTCGAAGATCTCCGAGGTCTGCCGGTAGATCTCGACTTCGAGGGTCGAGAAGGTGGGGCCGCCGAGGATCTGCACCACACCGAACGAGGTGAAGGTGAAGAGGAAGACCATGAGCGCGGCCGCGGCCACGGCCGGGGCGAGCGCCGGGAGCGTCACCCTGCGCCAGGCCGCGAACCGCGAGGCGCCCAGTACCCGCGCGGCCTCCTCCTGACGCGGATCGAGCTGCGACCACAGTCCGCCGACCGTACGGACGACGACCGCGTAGTTGAAGAAGACGTGCGCGAGCAGGATCGCCCACACGGTCGTGTCCAGGCGTACGCCCCACAGCTCGTCGAGGAGCCCGCCACGACCGAGCAGCGCCAGGAAGGCGGTGCCCACGACGACCGTGGGCAGCACGAACGGGACGGTCACGACCGCGCGCAGGACTTGCTTGCCCCTGAAATCGAAGCGCGCGAAGACATACGCGCCGGGGAGCGCGATCAGCAGCGTGAGCGCGGTCGAGGCGAGCGCCTGCCAGGTCGTGAACCACAGGACGTGCCGGATGTCGGACTGGGTGAGTACGTCGCCGATCCGCCCGAACTGCCAGACCCCGTCGATCTTCAGCCCGCGGGCCACGATCGCCGCGACCGGGTAGGCGAAGAAGACCGCGAAGAACGCGACGGGCACGGCCATGAGACCGAGCCGAGCCGCGCTGTTCGTACGCGCGCGCGGCTTCGCCTCGGGCGACTTCGCTCCGGACAGCTCCGCTCCGGACGGCTCCGCTCCGCGCGGTTCTGCTTCGGGCGGCTCTACTTCAGTACGAGCGAGGTCCACGACTTGACCCACTGGTCCCGGTTGTCGGCGATCTTGGCGGGGTCCAGGGTCTCGGGATCCTCGGCCTGCGGTCCGAACTTCGTGAACTCGGCGGGCACCTGAGCGGCCTCGCGCACCGGGTACACGAACATGTTGAGCGGCATGTCGTCCTGGAACTTCTTGCTGATCAGGAAGTCGACGAGCGCCTTGCCGCCCTTCTCGTTCCTGGCGTTGCTCAGCAGCCCCGCGTACTCGACCTGCCGGAAGCAGGTGCCGGCCGCGACGCCGGTCGGTGCGGTCTTCGGCTTCGGGTCGGCGTAGATGACCTCGGCGGGCGGCGAGGAGGCGTACGAGACGACGAGCGGCCGGTCCGCCTTGGCCTTCTTGCCGCCGGCGGAGCCCGAGAACTCCTCGTTGTAGGCCTGCTCCCACCCGTCGACGACCTTCACGCCGTTGGCCTTGAGCTTCTTCCAGTAGTCCTGCCAGCCGTCATCGCCGTACTTGGCGGCGGTACCGAGCAGGAAGCCGAGTCCGGGCGAGGAGGTGGACGCGTTCTCGGTGACGAGCAGGTTCTTGTACGCGGGCTTGATCAGGTCGTCGAAGGACGTCGGCGGGGCCAGCTTGCGCTTGCTGAAGTAGGCCTTGTCGTAGTTGACGCAGATGTCTCCGGAGTCGATGGGCGTGACCCGGTGCTTGTCCTGGTCGGCCCGGTACTCCGGCAGGATCAGGTCGGAGCCCTTGGCCTCGTACGACTGGAACAGCCCGTTGTCGAGTGCCCGTGACAGCAGGGTGTTGTCGACGCCGAAGAAGACGTCGCCCTGCGGGTTGTCCTTGGTGAGGATCGCCTTGTTGACGGCCTGTCCGGCGTCGCCGTCCTTGAGGACCCTGACCTTGTACCCGGACTCCTTCTCGAACGCCGTCAGCACGTCCTTGGTGTAGGCGAAGGAGTCGTGACTGACGAGGGTCACGGTCTTGGATCCGGAGCCGGAGCCGCCGGTCTGGTCGTCGGAGTCGGACGAACCGCACGCGGCGAGCGTGACAAGGCCCAGCCCGACGGCCACGGCCGTGAACTTCCTGGTGGTGCTCACTGACTTTCCTCCTGGGTTACCAGGAAGAGACGCGGCCCTGCCCGGGAACCTCTGAAAGTTCCCGGGCAGGGCGCAACAGCTCGAGTAATGACCGAACTTCCTACCCAGAATGACCTGGGCAAGGTTCAGAGGGTCTGCGGCCCGCCAGGTCCTTTCATCCGTGACCCGGCTACCGCACTCTCAGCGCTGTGGCGCTCCCCTGTCGGAATATGAAGATGTGCTTACGGGGCCAGCGTACCGCCCTATCGCTCGGTGGCCGCGAGCTGCCCGCACGCCCCGTCGATCTCCTGGCCGCGGGTGTCCCGGACGGTCACCGGCACGCCGTGCGCCGCGATGGCCTCGACGAACGCCTTCTCGTCCTCGGGCCGCGAGGCGGTCCACTTGGAGCCGGGCGTCGGGTTCAGCGGGATCAGGTTCACGTGCACGGGCTTGCCCTTGAGCATCCGGCCGAGCCGGTCACCGCGCCACGCCTGGTCGTTGATGTCCCGGATGAGCGCGTACTCGATGGAGAGCCGACGGCCCGACTTGGCCGCGTACTCCCATCCGGCGTCCAGGACCTCACGCACGTTCCACCGCGTGTTGACCGGGACGAGGGTGTCGCGCAGCTCGTCGTCCGGTGCGTGCAGGGAGATGGCGAGGCGGCACTTGAAGCCCTCGTCGGAGAACCGGTTGATGGCAGGGACAAGCCCCACCGTCGACACGGTTATCCCGCGCTGCGACAGCCCGAGCCCGTCCGGCTCGGGGTCGGTGAGGGCCCGGATGGACTGGACGACCCGCTTGTAGTTGGCGAGGGGCTCGCCCATACCCATGAACACGATGTTGCTCAGCCGCGCCGGGCCACCGGGGACCTCACCGTCCCGGAGTGCCCGCATCCCGTCCACGATCTGGTGCACGATCTCGCCGGTGGACAGGTTCCGGTCGAGACCGGCCTGTCCGGTGGCGCAGAACGGGCAGTTCATCCCGCACCCGGCCTGCGAACTGATGCACATGGTGACCCGGTCCGGGTACCGCATCAGCACGGACTCGACGAGCGTGCCGTCGAAGAGCCGCCACAGGGTCTTGCGGGTGGTGCCCTCGTCGGTGGACAGGTGCCGCACGACCGTCATCAGCTCGGGCAGCAGCGCCTCCTGGAGCTTGGCGCGCGACCCCGCGGGGATGTCGGTCCACTGCTCCGGATCGTGCGCGTACCGCGCGAAGTAGTGCTGCGAGAGCTGCTTGGCGCGAAACGGCTTCTCACCGATCGCGGCAACCGCCTCTTTACGCTCGGCGGGCGTGAGATCGGCAAGGTGCCGCGGCGGCTTCTTGGCTCCGCGCGGGGCGACGAAAGTGAGTTCTCCGGGCTTAGGCATAGCCATACAAGTGTCGCAGACATACGAAGAGGGACCCGCCACCCTGTGGACAACGGGCCCCTCACGTACGTTTATGCAGGTCAACCGGTCAGCCGGTCGATGGGTCAGCCGGGTCAGCCGGACCCCACGAAGATCACCATCAACAACCACACCACCGGAGCCGTCGGCAGAAGCGAGTCGAGGCGGTCCATGATCCCGCCGTGCCCCGGCAGCAGCGTGCCCATGTCCTTGATGCCGAGGTCGCGCTTGATCATGGACTCGCCGAGGTCGCCGAGCGTGGCGGTGACCGCGACCGCGAAGCCGACGAGCAGGCCCTGCCACCAAGTGCCGTCGTCGATGAGGAACTCCATGCACAGTGCGCCCCCCACCATCGCGAAGGCGACCGCGCCGAGCAGGCCCTCGCGGGTCTTGCCGGGGCTGATGCGCGGGGCGAGCTTGTGCGTGCCGAAGCGCCAGCCGATGGCGTACGCGCCGGTGTCGCTGACGACGGCCAGCACCAGGAACGTCAGCACCCGCCACGCGCCGTCGTCGGCGGTGAGCATCAGCGCCACGAAGGTGGCGAGGAAGGGGATGTAGAAGGCCGCGAAGACCCCGGCCGTGACGTCCCTGAGGTAGCCCTCCGGTGGTTCCGTCATCCGCCAGACCAGGACCGCGAGCGCGGTGAGCGCCATCGCCACCCAGGCGCCCTCGGCACCCCGGACGTATCCGGCGACGACCATCGCCGCACCGCCGAGCGCCAACGGCACGAGCGGCGCCTTGATGTCCTTGCGCTCCGCGAGCCGCGAGGTGAGCTCCCAGAGACCGACCACGACGGCGACCGTTATCACGCCGACGAAGGCGGCCTTGACGACGAACAGCGACGCGACGATCACCGCGCCGAGACCGACCCCGACCCCTATGGCCGCGCCCAGATCGCGGCCCGCGCTCTTCTTCTGCGGCGCGGGTGCGGGCTGTGCGGCGCTGGACATGGGCTCCTGCGGCTTCTGCGCGTTGTGCGCGTTCTGCGACGAAGGTCGGTACGGCGGCGGTGGCGGCGTCTCGTCGCGGAACAGGGGGCCGCCCGTTCGAGCAGCCCCCCGGTCGTCATCCTGGTCTCCGCCATGCGCGGGTACGTCGGGCACGATGGGCATGGGGCGAGTCTGCTGCGCGTCATGCGCATCGTATGCGGGACCCGCCGGGGCAGCCCCCTGGACAGGCCCCTGGTCGGACGGCCCCCAGTACCCGGCTTGCGGCGGCGCCCCCCAGGAAGAGTCGTTCATCAGACCTCGAGCAGCTCTGCTTCCTTGTGCTTGAGCAGCTCGTCCACCTGGGCGACGTACTTCGCGGTGGTGTCGTCGAGCTCCTTCTCGGCACGGCGGCCCTCGTCCTCGCCGATGTCGCCGTCCTTGATCGCCTTGTCGATGGCTTCCTTGGCCTTGCGGCGGACTGAGCGGATCGAGATCTTGGAGTCCTCGGCCTTGCTCTTGGCGACCTTGATGTACTCCTTGCGACGGTCCTGCGTCAGCTCGGGGAACACCACCCGGATGATATTGCCGTCGTTGCTCGGGTTGACGCCGAGGTCGGAGTCGCGGATCGCCTGCTCGATGTTGCGCATCGCGCTCTTGTCGAACGGGGTCACCACGGCCATGCGCGGCTCGGGCACCGAGAACGAGGCCAGCTGGTTGATCGGCGTCAGCGCGCCGTAGTAGTCGGCCACGATCTTGTTGAACATCGCCGGGTGCGCACGACCGGTGCGGATCGCGGCGAAGTCCTCCTTGGCGACCACGACGGCCTTCTCCATCTTCTCCTCGGCCTCGAGGAGGGTCTCTTCGATCACCACTTGCTCCTGCGTGTCTTGAGTAGGCCCGGCTGCTGTTCCTGTCGGCGTCGGCGGCCGGCTGCGTCGCGTCTTATTCCTGCACGGTTCCCGACCGGCAGGACATTGTCCATCCCCCGGTCAGGCCCGACCGCCCTGGTCACCCACAAGCGTGCCGATCTTCTCACCCTTGACGGCCCGAGCGATATTGCCCTCGGCCAGAAGCTCGAAGACGAGGATCGGAAGCTTGTTGTCACGGCACAGGGTGATCGCGGTCATGTCGGCGACCTTCAGGTCGCGCGTGATGACCTCGCCGTAGCCGAGCGAGTCGAACTTCACCGCTTCGGGGTTGGTCTTCGGGTCGGAGTCGTAGACCCCGTCCACGCCGTTCTTACCCATCAGCAGGGCCTCGGCGTCGATCTCCAGGGCGCGCTGAGCGGCGGTGGTGTCGGTGGAGAAGTACGGCATGCCCATACCGGCGCCGAAGATGACCACGCGGCCCTTCTCCAGGTGCCGTACGGCGCGCAGCGGAATGTACGGCTCCGCGACCTGCCCCATGGTGATGGCGGTCTGCACGCGCGAGTCGATGCCCTCCTTCTCCAGGAAGTCCTGGAGGGCGAGGCAGTTCATGACCGTGCCGAGCATGCCCATGTAGTCGGAGCGGGCCCGGTCCATGCCGCGCTGCTGGAGCTCGGCGCCGCGAAAGAAGTTGCCGCCGCCGATGACGACGGCGATCTGGGCACCGCCGCGGACCACCGCGGCGATCTCCCGGGCGATGGCGTGCACCACGTCCGGGTCCACGCCGAGTCCCCCGCCACCGGCGAACGCCTCACCGGAAAGCTTCAGCATGAAGCGCCCGGCGCCCTTGCCGTGATCGCTCTTGTCGTCCTTGTCGGCCCTGGTGGTGGTCATGGAGATCTCGCCTCTTTACGTGTCGCACATACAAAGAAGGCCATTGCCGGTGGGGTGTTGTTCGCATCCCATGCGCGGCAATGGCCTCCTCGTCAGATCTGCTGTCGTCCGACACGCACACGTGCGTGGCGGCATACGCAACCAACACGGACGACTGCTGTCGACCCTAGCGGGGTCGAGCGTCGATCGCGGTACGGACTCAGATGCCGACCTTGATGCGCACGAAGCGCTTCAGGGTGACACCGGCCTCGTCCAGGACCTTCTGGACGGACTTCTTCGGGTCGAGCGCGTACGGCTGGCCAAGGAGCGTGGCGTCCTTGAAGAAGCCGTTGACGCGGCCTTCGACGATCTTCGGGAGCGCGGCCTCCGGCTTGCCCTCGGCGCGCGTGGTCTCCTCGGCGACGCGACGCTCGGTCTCGACGACCTCGGCCGGTACGTCCTCCTTGGAGAGGTACTTCGGCGCGAAGGCGGCGATGTGCTGAGCGACGCCCCTGGCGAGCTCGGCGTCGGCCTTGTCCAGCTCGACCAGGACACCGATCTGCGGGGGCAGGTCGGGCATGGTGCGGTGCATGTACGTGGCGACGAAGGCGCCGGAGAACTGGGCGAAGCGGTCCAGGACGATCTTCTCGCCCAGGTTCGCGTTCGCCTCGTCGACGTACGCCTGGACCGTCTTGCCGGACTCGATCTCGGAGGCGAGCAGCGCCTCGAGGTCGGCCGGGGAGGTCTTCGCGACGTGCTCGGCGATCGTGTTGGCGACGGCCTGGAACCGGTCGCCCTTGGCGACGAAGTCCGTCTCGCACTTCAGCTCGACGAGGACGCCGGAGGTGTTGTCGTCAGCGATGACGGAGACCACGGCGCCGTTCTCGGCGGAGCGGCCCTCGCGCTTGGCGACGCCCTTCTGGCCCTTGATGCGCAGGGCCTCGACGGCCTTGTCGACGTCGCCGTCGGCCTCGTCCAGCGCCTTCTTGCAGTCCATCATGCCGGCGCCCGTGAGCTCACGGAGCTTCTTGACGTCGGCGGCGGTGTAGTTCGCCATGATCTGTGAATCTCTTCTCGGAGGTCGAAGTCTCGAAGTCGGCGTCCGCCGCTGATCGGGCGGGCGTCCACCGAAGATCTACGGTCTATGGGTGAACGGCGGGCGGCGCGGTCGGCGCCGCCCGCCGTCACTTCAGCCGTACGGAGAGCGTCAGGCCTGCTCGGCGTCGGCCGGCTTCTCGGCCTCGGCCTCAGCGGCGGCCGGAGCCTCGACAGCGGCGGGCGCCTCGTCGGCGACCGGAGCCTCGGCGGCGGGGGCCTCGGCAGCGGCCTCGGCGACCGGAGCCTCGTCAGCCGCGGGAGCCTCGGCGGCAACCTCGGTGACCTCGTCGGCCTTCTTCTCGCCACCCTCGAGCAGGTCGCGCTCCCACGCGGCGAGCGGCTCGCCCGCGGCCTTGTCACCCTCGGCCTTGCCGGCACCGGAGCGGGAGATGAGGCCCTCGGCCACGGCGTCGGCGATCACGCGGGTGAGCAGGGTGACGGAGCGGATCGCGTCGTCGTTGCCCGGGATCTTGTAGTCGACCTCGTCGGGGTCGCAGTTGGTGTCGAGGATGGCGACGACCGGAATGTTGAGCTTCCGGGCCTCACCGACCGCGATGTGCTCCTTCTTGGTGTCCACGATCCAGACGGCGCTGGGCACCTTCTGCATCTCGCGGATACCACCGAGGGTCTTCTCCAGCTTGGCCTTCTCGCGCGAGAGCACGAGAAGCTCCTTCTTGGTGAGACCCGACGCCGCGACGTCCTCGAAGTCGATCTGCTCGAGCTCCTTGAGGCGCTGCAGACGCTTGTAGACGGTCGAGAAGTTGGTGAGCATGCCGCCCAGCCAGCGCTGGTTGACGTAGGGCATGCCGACGCGGGTCGCCTGCTCGGCGATCGCCTCCTGCGCCTGCTTCTTCGTGCCGACGAACATGACCGTGCCGCCGTGGGCGACGGTCTCCTTGACGAACTCGTAGGCGCGGTCGATGTACGACAGCGACTGGAGCAGGTCGATGATGTAGATGCCGTTGCGCTCCGTGAAGATGAATCGCTTCATCTTCGGGTTCCAACGACGGGTCTGGTGACCGAAGTGGACGCCGCTTTCCAGCAGCTCCCGCATCGTGACGACGGCCATGGCCGTACTCCTTGGTGTTCTCGGTTGTGCCGCGCGCGCCGGATGGCACTCGCGCCTGACGCCCGCTGTGCGCCTTGCCACTAGGGACCGAGGGGCGCTGACACCGGCTGTTTGATGGCCTGGTGTCGGGGCGTGCGAAGTCGACCCGGTGACCCGGATCGCCACAAGAAGTGTACGGGACCCGCGAGGCGCCGGGTGACGCCGCTGTCCACAACCGATCGGTACTCCACAGATCCCGGCCATGATCCACTTTTTCGCGCCGTTCACGGGACCGTTCTCGCATGCGAGCTGAACGATCTCTTCGTACGTGGCCGACGTTGCTGCTGTGCCGGACGGTGCTGTGGTGCCTGACGGTGACCGTCCTCGGCGTGGCCCTGCCCTCGGCCACCGCCCGCGACGGCACCGCGGCCCCGTCCCCGCCCACCGACACACCTGTGCCGGCCGTCGGCCGCGCCTGGCCCGTCGGCCTACGTCCATCAGTGGTACGCGGCTGGGAACCCCCGGCGACCGCCTACGGCCCCGGCCACCGCGGCGTGGACCTCGTCGCGGCTCCCGGCACCCCGGTCCGCGCCGTCGCCCCGGGCCGCGTCTCCTTCGCCGGCCGGGTGGCGGGCCGCGGAGTCGTCTCGGTGGAACTGAACGGCACGGGGGACCCCCCACTGCGCACGACGTACGAGCCGGTGCGGGCGACGCTGAAGAAGGGTGCGGAGGTAACGGCGGGCGAGGTGATCGGCGTACTGGAACCCACGGCCGCCCACTGCCCGACAACCTGCCTGCACTGGGGCCTACGCAGGGGGGACACCTACCTGGACCCGCTGTCCCTGCTGCCCCCGTGGCTGCTCAACCGGGGACCGTCACGACTGTTGCCGGTGATCGGTGTGCCGGAGGGAAGCGCGAGCCTGCCGTAGCGACAGGACGCCCGCAAAACACCTCAGCCCCGTACGCCCCCCAAAGCCATGGCAACCGCCGCATCAGTGATCACGTCGGGATCTTCGGCCGCGCCCAGCTCGATCCTTCGCACCGCGGCGTCCACGATGCCCTGAAGGAGCATCGCCGCCATACGCGGCTGTTCCTGCCCCATGTCCCTCAGCGCTTCCACGATCATCGCGACCAGGCCGCCGTGCGCCGCGCGGATCTTCTCGCGTGCGCCCGCGTCGAGTTCACTCGCGGAGATCGCGACAACGGCCCGGTGCCGCCGGTCCCCCACGAGCCCGAGCTGCTGCCGGACATACGCCTCGACCTTGCCCTCGGGGGTCCCGGCCAGCGACATCGCCGCCTCGACCTCGGCCGCCCAGACGGGGAAGTCGACCTCGCAGAGCTCTTCGACGACGGCCGCCCGCGACCGGAAGTACTCGTACACGGAGGACCGCGCTAGACCCGTCCGCTCGGCGAGGGCCGGGAACGTCAGCGCCTCCGTCCCGCCCTCGGACAACAGTGACCGCGCCGCGTCCAGCAGGGCGGCTCGCTGCATCGACCGGTGCTCGGCCACGGAGGCCGCTCGAATCCTTGGCACGCCCCCACTTTACGGATGCCCCGCCCAAGAGGGGAGTCTCCCGGCCCTTCAGGGCTTGGTCCGCGGCTCCGGGCCGGCCCGGAGCCCGAGGAAAGGTCCTCCGACCACGAGGGGTCCGGGCAGGCGGCCCGGCTGGAGCCAGACACGATTCAGCGAGGTCAGCGCCCGAAACTGGCGAGCTTCGCCCGCAGCTGGAGCACGGACTTCGTGTGGATCTGGCTGACCCGGCTCTCGGTCACCCCGAGCACGTTGCCGATCTCCGCGAGCGTGAGTCCCTCGTAGTAGTAGAGCGTGACGACGGTCTTCTCGCGCTCGGGCAGCGTGTTGATCGCCCGCGCCAGGAATCGCCGCAGCTCCCGGTCCTCCGCGACCTCCACAGGGTTGTCGGCCGCGGTGTCCTCAAGGGTGTCCATCAGGCTCAGCCGGTCACCGCCCTCACCCCCGACATGCAGCAGCTCTTCCAGGGCCACCACGTTCGCCAGCGACAACTGACTGAACACCGCGTGGAGTTCGTCCACCCCGATGCCCATCTCGGAAGCCACCTCGCCCTCCGACGGCGTGCGCCTCAGCCGCGCCTCCAGCGTGGCGTAGGCCCGCTCGACATTCCGCGCCTTCTGCCGCACCGACCGCGGGATCCAGTCCAGCGCCCGCAGTTCGTCGATCATCGCGCCCCGGATCCGCGTGATCGCGTACGTCTCGAACTTGATCTCCCGCTCGATGTCGAACTTCTCGATCGCGTCGATCAGCCCGAACACCCCCGAGGAGACGAAGTCCGCCTGCTCGACGTTGGGCGGCAGGCCCACGCTCACCCGGCCCGCGACGTACTTCACCAGCGGTGAGTAGTGCAGGATCAGCTGCTCGCGCAGCCGCTCGTCGCCCGTGGTCTTGTACGACCTCCACAGCTCGTCGAGCGTCGAGGGGGCGGGCGGCCGCACGCCGCCGCGGGCAGCGGGGGGAGCAGCCGCCCGGTCGGACCCGGAGGTGTGCTGGGGCATTCGTCGCCTTGTGCCGTTCTGCTGTGAACTGTGGGTACCTGAGTGAGCTGTCGGTCTGATGTCGAGTTGCCTGTCTGAGTCGGAATCCTTGTGAGCGTAGCGTGACTGAAGCGTCGCAGTGTGCGAACAGTAGAGGATGGACCGTGCGCAGATACGTTCCGCTGAGCGCCCCTCAGGGTCACGACAGTCGCTGTGCGTAACTTCCGCGGGACGCCAACTGCGGGAAACACCAAGGCTGTCGGGGGTCCCCCGGACGGCCGAACACTCTCGGTCAGCACGGCCTCCGATCCGTGCCGACGGACATCGTCGCCTGGCGTGTCAACTTCCAGCCGTCGCCGTGTCGTTCGACGAACCCAAGTGAGCGGAGTTCGTACAGTCTCGCGACCGCGTCGTCCCCTGTGGTCCCCGCACCCCTGGCGGTTTCCTCCGCCGACGCGGTCCCCTGGGCGGGCAGCGCGGCCAGCACGCGCGCGGCAGCCGGGTCCAGGAGGTCGCGTGGCACCACCGGCCCTCGTCGGTCCGGTGCCAGCTCGCCCATGTCGCCGACCAGCTCGGCGACTTCCGCGGCATCGGTGACGAGCACCGCGTCCTGGCGCAGGAGTTCGTGCACGCCTGCTGAGAGTGCGCTCGTGGCCGGCCCCGGCACTCCTATCGCGTGGCGGCCCAACCGCTGGGCCGCGCGGACGGTCACCAACGCGCCGCTCCGGTACGCCGCCTCGACGACCACCGTGCCGCGCGTCAACGCCGCGATGACCCGGTTGCGAAGGATGAATCTGCTCGGTGTCGGATGGTCGCCGGGCGGCAACTCCCCGACTACCAGACCCTGTTCTGCGATCCTGGTGATCAACTGCGTGTGCCCGCGCGGGTAGGGCCGGTCGACCCCGCAGGCGAGCACGGCGACGGTGGCCCCGCCCGCGCCGAGCGCCCCGCGATGCGCCGCGCCGTCCACCCCGTAGGCGCCCCCGGAGACCACCACCCACCCTCGCTCCGCGAGCCCCGCACCGAGCGTGGCCGCCATGTGGGCGCCGTACTCGGTGCAGGCCCGGGCCCCCACTACCGCGACGGATCGCAGTGCCCATATCCGCAGGCTGGGCCGCCCTCGTACCCACAGCCCGGTGGGCCGCGCATCCCCCAGGTCGTCCAGCTGGGCGGGCCACTCGGCGTCCCCGGGACACACGAACCTCGTGCCGGCGTCCCGTCCGACCGCGAGGTCCCGCTCCGGGTCCGCCCGCTCGGCCCGGGCCCGCAGGCCTGCCCACCTCTTGTCCGTCACTCCCGCCAGCTGCTCCCCGCCTCCGACGAGCCGCCGGACCACTTCGGCGGCCCCGATCTCGCGGAGCCAGCGCCCGCAGACCTCGTCGCCGGGTTCGACGACACGGGCGAGGAAGGCTCGGTGCAGTCGCTCCTCGTCCTCACTCACGTCAACGCCCCGATCGCCATCGGCACCCCCCGAGGGACCCCGGTGCGCAGCTGCAGAGCCAGCGCGACGTCCGTCGCGCCGGGCCGGTCGTGCCCCACGAGGTCCGCGACGGTCCAGGCGACACGCAGGACACGGTCGAGGCCGCGGGCGGTCAGTGCCCCGCGCTCCAGGCTCCGTTCCGCTTCGTCCATCGCGCCCACGGACGCGTACCACCGGCTGCGCAGCTCCCGTCCCGGAACTTCGCTGTTCGTCCGCCAGGGGGTGCCGGTCAGCCGCGCGGCGGCCCGCTCCCTGGCCGCTCGCACCCGGTCGGCGACCGCCTCGGTGGATTCGCCCCGCGCACCTCGCTCCGTGAGCTGGCTGCGGGTGACTCGGTCCACCTCGACCCTCAGGTCGACCCGGTCGAGCAGCGGGCCTGAGAGCCGGGCCTGGTAGCGGCGGACCGCGGAGGGCAGGCATTCGCACAGCTCGTCCCGCTGCGAGAAGCGGCCACAGGGGCAGGGATTCGCCGCAAGCACCATGAGGAACCGCGCCGGGAACCGCACAACACCGGCGCTGCGCGCGATCACCACGTGCCCGGCCTCCAGGGGCTGGCGCAGCGCGTCGAGGGCCTGGCTGCTGAACTCCGGTGTCTCGTCGAGGAACAGCACGCCCCGGTGCGCGAGGGACACCGCGCCCGGCCGTGCGACCCCTTGTCCGCCGCCGACGAGCGCCTGCATGGTCGCCGAGTGGTGCGGGGCGCAGTAGGGGGCGACGTCGACCAGCGGTTTGCCCGGTGGCAGCAGGCCCGCGACCGAATGGACGGCTGTGACCTCCAGGGACTCGCCCCTGCTGAGCTGCGGCAGGATGGCCGGCAGCCGCTCGGCCAACATCGTTTTGCCCGCTCCCGGTGGCCCTTCGAGGAACAGATGGTGGCCGCCGGCCGCGGAGACCTCCACGGCGGTCCGGGCCGAGAGCTGGCCGACGACATCGGCGAGGTCGTGTCCCTGGTCGTACTGAGCGGCGCCCATGCTGTGGATGCCGGTGGCCGCGCCCGTGCCGGGCATGCGCAGGCCGGCGAGCAGCGGATCGGGGCGGCCCTGCTCGTCCGGCTCCTCATCGGGCACCGGCTCGTCCGTGAGGACGGCGATCAGCTGTCGAAGGGTGCGCACACCGAGCACCGACACGCCGGGCACCAGTGAGGCCTCGGCGGCCGCGCACTCGGGCACCACCACCTGTACGTACCCCGCGTCCGCAGCGGCCAGCACGGCCGGCAGTACGCCCCGGACCGGCCGCACCCGCCCGTCCAGGCCGAGCTCCCCGATCATCACGATGTCGCAGAGCACCCGTGGATCGATCCGCTCGGAAGCCCCGAGCACGGCACAGGCAACGGCCAGATCGAATCCGCTGCCGCCCTTCGGCACCGAGGCCGGGCTCAGCCCCACCGTGAGCTTCTTCTGCGGCCAGTCGCCGCCGGAGTTGACCACGGCCGCCCGCACCCGGTCCTTGCTCTCCGTCAGGCTCTTGTCGGGCAGTCCGACCAGGGTGAACGCCGCGAGCCCGGGCTCCAGGTCCGCCTGGACCTCGACGACGACGCCCTCCACACCGACGAGTGCCACCGAGCACGTACGCGCGAATCCCATCAGGCCACCCCCCGCACGTGCTCCACCACGGGGGCGCCGCGGTCGGGCAGGAGGACACCGACGACGTCGATGCGGACGCCGCCGGGCGGGGCTCCGCCGTGTTCCTGCACCCAGCGCTCGGCGAGGCCGCGCAGCCGCTCGGCCTTGATGGGTGTGACGGCGGCCATCGGGTGTTCGAAAGCGCCCGCGCGGCGGGTCTTGACCTCGCAGATGACGAGGGCGTCGCCGTCCCGGGCCACGATGTCGATCTCGCCGGTCCTGCCGGAGCGCCAATTGCGCTCCACGATCGTCATTCCGGCCTCGCCCAGCCGTCGTGCGGCCAGGTCCTCGCCGTACCTGCCGAGTGCGCTGCGTGCCTTGGTCGTAGTCATGTCGGCACCACCTCCGGCGCCAACACTGGGCCCGCGGCGGCTCAGTTGTGGATCTTGGTGGACAGCCGCTCCGTTGTGGACAACCCAGTCACCCACACGAGCGGCCGCCTCGATCCATCAGCCTCTCGGACCCATCAACCGCTCGAACCCATCAGCCGCTCGGCAGTTCGAGGTCGCTCTTGTTCAGCTCCTCGATATTCACGTCCTTGAACGTGAGTACGCGCACCTGCTTGACGAACCGAGCAGGCCGGTACATGTCCCACACCCAGGCATCTGCCATGGATACCTCAAAAAACACCTCGCCCTGGACCGAGTGCACCTGCATCTCGTAGTCATTGGTGAGGTAGAAGCGCCGTTCGGTCTCGATCACATATTTGAACAGACCGACGACATCGCGGTACTCCCGGTAGAGCTTCAGCTCCATCTCGGTCTCGTACTTCTCGAGGTCCTCGGCGCTCATGGCATGTTCCCCTTCAGCCGTGCGTCCCCCTATTGTGCGCCAGCCCCGCGAGCCCCTAGACGATTTCCGTGTCGAGGGTCTCGGGCCTGGCCGGGGGCCCTTCGTCGAGCAGCCTGCGCAGCAGCTCGGCGAGTCTGGTCGGATACACCGTCTCATGTGCCTGGTTAAGTTCCCGGCACGTCCACCAGCGCGCTCCGGCGACACTGCGCCGCTCCAGCTCCGTCAGCCCGGTGGCCTCGGTCGCCGTCTGTGTCGTACGGGCCAGGAAGTACCACTCGTCCTGGTCCCAGCGGCGGCCCGCGAAGGGGAACGAACAGGTCCGCCGCCACAGCACCGGACCCAGTTCGACCTCCGTGATGCCGGTCTCCTCCGCGAGTTCCCGCACGGCGGCCTCCTCGCGCGTCTCGTCGCCCTCCACGCCGCCACCGGGTGTGAACCACCAGTCGTCCGACGGGTCCTCGGGCTCGTGGCCGTGCAGCAGCAGGATGCGGTCCCGCGGGTCGAGCAGGACCACCCGGGCGACCTTTCGCAGCTCACCGAGCGTCTCGGGCCCTGCGGCCGTCCGCTCGCCCGCTCCCTCAGCCGCCGCAGCTGTCTCTCCGGTCCCAGCTGCCTCTGTTGCCCCTGCTGCCTCAGCCGGCAAGAGCTTGCTCCCTCGCTCCCGTGCGCCCCCGCCGCCGTCCCGCCCGGTTGGCGATCGGCCCGTACGCCGCCCCGCCCAGGACGAGTACCCCGCCTACCACGACCGCCGTGAGGACCAGGCGCAGCGGGCCCGGGTCGGAGATGCCGCCGAGCGTCTCGAAGCCGGTGGGGCGGGCCAGCATGCCGTTCATGGGCCACGCCACCGCGTCGACCCGGGCGCTCACCGCACCGCGCGGCACCGTGCCGCTGCCGGCCTCCGTGAGGTGGGCGGTGGAGTCGAGGGAACCGCTGCGCTCGTCACCGAGCAGGAAGAGCCGGTCCTTCGGGACCTCGATGGCCGGGATCGTGGTGCTTTCGGCCTCGGCGCCCTTGGGGAGATACGGTTCGTCGATCTTCTTGCCGTCGACGGTCAGCTTGCCGTCCGTGCAGCAGGCGACGGTGTCGCCGCCCACCGCGACGACCCGCTTGACCATGGGGAGATTGCCCCAGCTGGCCTGCTTGAAGACGACGACGTCACCGCGCTCGACCTCGGAGCCGTCGATCCGCTCGGCGAGCACCCGGTCCCCGGCCGCGATGGTCGGCGACATCGAGTCGGTCGGCACGGTGTACGGCTGGTACACGATCGCGCCCCAGGCGAAGCCGCCGAGGAAGAGCACACAGCCGAGGGCCACGGCCACTCCCGACAGCACGCTGCCGAGCCGCCCGCGGCCCTCTTCCGTACGACTTGTCCGGCTCATCCCAGTGCTCCCCCAACTCGGAGAATCGACCGCGCGGCCCCAGGTCCGGGCCGCGGAAGATCGGCGATCTGGGACGGCACCCTACCCGGCGGTACCCGACCCAGAAACCCTCGTGTTTCCGATGGTGAGACGGCGCCTGCGCCACAGCACCAGGGGCACCGCACCCGCGAGACCGAGCGCACCCGGAGCGGCGGCACCGAGGTTCTGGTCGAAGGTGTCCGGCACCGGCAGCGTGGACCAGCGGGTCGGCGGCCAGGCGACCACGATGGCGCGGCCCACGACGTTGTCCACGGGCACGAAGCCCTTGTACTTGTCCTGCTGGTGGTAGCGGGAGTCCAGCGAGTTCTGCCGGTGATCACCCATGACCCAGATTTTGCCTTCGGGCACCTTCAGCTTGAACTGGCCGCCGAGGTCGTCCACGGTGCAGGGAGTGTTCCCTTCGTAGACGTAGGACGTCTCGTTCAGCGCCTTGCCGTTGACCTTCAGCGGGCCGGTGCCCTTGCACTCGATGGTGTCACCGGCGACCGCGACGACACGCTTGATCAGGTCCTTCTCCTCGGCGGACGGCATCAGGCCGATCCAACTGAGGCCCTTCTGGAGCGCGTTCGGGTTCGGGGTCGGCTCGCCGGCCAGCCACTTGTCGGGATCGTGGAAGACGACGACCTCGCCGCGCTCCGGCTCCGAACCGAACCATGGGGTCAGCTTGTCGACCAGGACCCGGTCACCCTGCTGGAGGGTGTTCTGCATCGAGTCCGAGGGGATCGAGAACGCCTGCACCAGGAAGGTCTTGATCAGCAGCGCGAGAATCAGCGCGATGCCGATGAGCAGCGGGAGTTCCTTCCAGAAGGACCGCTGTTTCTTCTGCCGGGGGGCGTCGTCGTCACCGCCCCGCTCGTCCCGCTCGTCCGTGCCGTCGTCGCCACCGGAGTCACCCCCGGAGACCGCGACGTCCTCTACGGCCGGGGGGACCGTGTCGTCGGGTCGCTCCGGTCGCTCCTCCGGGCCCTCGTGTCCGGATCGTGCGCCGACCGCCAAATCCCCCACATCCACTCCTCACTCCGTGCCGCCGCCTGCGACGGATACGACGCAGGCCCACCACTCCCATAACGAGCGGGAGTTCCGCAGGGGTCGGGAGCGGGATCAATCCGTATCGATCCGCGGTGGCCACCCTATGCGACGCGCCGAGGGCGGTGGGCGCCCCGCCGGGCGCGTCGGGCACGGACGCGAAGGTGTCCGGTTCCTTGAGGCGGGTCCAGTGGCCGATGGGCCAGGCGATGACCATGGCGCGGCCCACGACCTCCTCCTCGGACACGGTGCCGCTGAACTTCTCGGTGCGGTGAAAGCGGGAGTCGGCGGAGTTGGCCCGGTGGTCGCCCATGACGAAGAGGCGTCCCGCGGGGACCTTCACCTCGAACGCGAACGACGAGGGCTTGTTGCCGGGGTGGATGTACAACTGCTCGTTGAGCGGCATGCCGTTGACGGTCACCCGGCCCTGGGCGTCGCAGCACTTGACGGTGTCACCGCCGGTCGCGACGACCCGCTTGATCAGGTCCCGTTCGTTGTCGGAGGGCAGCAGGCCGATGAAGGTCAGCCCCTCCTTGACCTGCTTGACGACGATCGGGTCTTCCTTCTGCGTCGTCGGCTGCTCGTCCTCCAGCCATCCCCCGGGGTCCTTGAAGACGACGACGTCACCGCGCGCGGGCTTCGAGCCGAACCACGGTGTGAGCTTGTCGACCAGGACCCGGTCACCGATCTTGATCGTCTGCTCCATGGAGCCCGACGGGATCACGAAGGCCTGGACGAGGAACGTTTTCAGGACAAGCGCTATGAGCAGGGCGACCCCGATCAGGAGGGGTATCTCCTTGATCGCCGAACGCTGCCTGCGCCGCTTGACCCTGCGGGCGAGCTTGCGCCGCTCGGCGCGGCCCGGCAGGGTGGGGCCGCCGGTGCGCCGGGTGCCCGTGGGCAGAAGGTCCTCGGCGGCGCTGTGGGCGCCGCGGGGCTTGCCGCGGTTACCCATGGACACCATCCGCGGCCGGCACGCGCGCGTAGCCGTCGGCGCGCTCCAGGCGGGTCCAGTGGCCGACGGGCCAGGCGATCCAGTCGGCTCTGCCGATCACGTCACCGAGGGGGATCATGCCGCCACCCGGGGAGCCCAGGTGGTCGCGGGAGTCGCTGGAGTCGCCGCGGTGGTCGCCGAGGACAAACAGGGTGCCGTCGGGTACGGCAACATCGAACGACACCTCGGACGGCTTGTTCCCGGGGTACAGAAACGTCGACTCGTCGACCGACCGGCCGTTCACCTCGATCCTCCCCTGCCTGTCGCAGCAGACCACATGGTCTCCCCCCACGCCGACGACACGTTTGATGTAGTCGGCGTCGCCGAAGTAACCGGTGCCGTCGAACACGACGACGTCACCGCGCCTCGGCTCAGCACCGAAACGGTACGCCAACTTATTTACGAGAACGCGGTCCCCGATCCTCAATCCGGGCTCCATCGAACCGCTGGGAATCTGGAACGGCTGGATCACGAAGCGACTGAGCAGCAGCAGACAAACCAGACAGAACAGCAGAGTCAGGCTGATCCGGCCGCCGGGCAACCAGGCGGCGACCCGGTCCACCAACGCGAAACGCGACCGCCCCTCCGCCCCTCCTGTGTCCGAGATCTCCTCGGACGCGGCGGGGTGGGAGGAGCGGTCGCGCTCCGTCTGCTGTGCTTCGGCGTCCATGTGGGCCAGATGCTATCCGGCCCTCATGTGGACCCGGCGTAAGCTCAGTTGTCGCGCTTCTCCTTGATCTTCGCGGCCTTGCCGCGCAGGTCACGGAGGTAGTACAGCTTCGCGCGACGCACGTCACCGCGGGTGACGAGCTCGATCTTCTCGACGATCGGGGTGTGCACCGGGAAGGTGCGCTCCACGCCCACGGAGAACGAGACCTTGCGGACCGTGAAGGTCTCGCGGACACCGGCACCCTGGCGACGGATGACTACGCCCTTGAACTGCTGCACACGGGAGCGGTTGCCCTCGATGACGCGGACGTGGACGTTGACTGTGTCACCCGGGCGGAAGGCCGGGACGTCGCTGCGCAGCGACGCGGCATCGACGGTGTCGAGCAGGTTGGGCATGATCGTCTGCTTTCTTCGCTGATGCCACAGGTCATCAACGGAAGTCGGTGTTCCAAAAAAAGGGAGGCTGTCCGCGTCGGGGCGGGCGTCGTGTCCCCCTGTGGCAGGGGCGCACGCCGGACGACGTACAACAGCGGCCTATTCTTCCATGCCCTCTGGCCTGCGCCAAAATCGGCCGTGGGCCACCCCGTCCGGGTCCGGTGCCCAGCCCAGGATGGAGAGCATTTCGCGGTCCTTCTTGTCGAAGGCCGAGGGGTCGCAGCGCTCGATGAGGTCCGGCCTGTTGGCCGCCGTGCGCTTCAGTGCCTCGTCCCGGCGCCACCGGGCGATCTTCCCATGGTGGCCGCTGAGCAGCACGTCCGGGATCTCGCGGCCGCGCCACCGGGGCGGCTTGGTGTACACCGGCCCCTCCTGGAGGTTGGCCATGGCTCCCGGGGCGAAGGAGTCGTCCCGGTGCGATTCGGCGTTGCCGAGGACACCGGGCAGCAGCCGGGCCACGGCCTCCGTGACGACGAGGACGGCCGCCTCGCCGCCGGCCAGGACGTAGTCGCCGATGGAGACCTCGTAGACGGGCATCCGGGTCGCGTACTCGTCGATGACGCGGCGGTCGATGCCCTCGTAGCGGGCGGGCGTGAAGACCAGCCAGGGGCGCTCGGAGAGCTCGACGGCGAGTTCCTGGGTGAAGGGGCGCCCGCTGGGGGTGGGCACGACCAGTACGGGCCCGTCTGAGCCTGTCTCGTAGCCGTCCGCGAGGACGGAGTCCAGCGCGTCGCCCCAGGGGTCGGTCTTCATGACCATCCCGGGGCCGCCGCCATAGGGGGTGTCGTCGACCGTGTTGTGCCGGTCGTAGGTCCACTCCCGCAGATCATGCACGTGCACATTCAGCTGTCCACGCGCGCGTGCCTTGCCGACCAGGGAGACGTTCAGGGGTTCCAGGTACTCCGGGAAGATCGTGACGACGTCGATCCGCATCAGGCGTCGGCTCCCGAGCCGGACCCGGTGCCCTTGTCGTCCCCGCCCCCGCCCCCATCTCCGTCCACGTCCTCGTCCTCGTCGTCCCTGGAGGACGCGATTACGGCCTGGTCGTCGATCAGACCGGGCGGCGGGTCGATGACCGCCCGCTGCTTCTCCAGGTCGATCTCGACGACGATCTCCTCGACGAACGGGATCAGCACCTCGGTCCCGTCCGCCCGCTCGACCACGAAGAGGTCCTGCGAGGGCAGGTGGGAGATCTCGGTGAGCCGCCCGACCTCGGCACCGTCCTTCGTGACGACGTCCAGGTCCATCAGCTGGTGGTCGTAGTACTCGTCCGGGTCCTCGGGCGTCGCTTCCGGATCGACGTCGGCGATCAGCAGGGTGTTGCGCAGTGCCTCGGCGGCGTTGCGGTCCCGTACACCCTCGAAACGCAGCAGGAGGCGGCCGCTGTGCACCCGGCCCGTCTCGATGGTCAGCGGACCGGCCGAGGCGGGGTCCGTGGCCAGCACGGCGCCGGGCGCGAGCCGCAGCTCCGGCTCGTCGGTACGTACCTCGACGGTGACCTCGCCCTTGATGCCGTGGGCGCGGCCCACCCGCGCGACTACCAGCTGCACTTCGCCTGATCTCCTGTCATGTGCCTACCGGCATTGCTTCGTGGAGGACTGCTTCGTGGAGAACCACGGGGGACGACTACGGGCCGGGGACGGCCCAATGGCCCTCCCCGGCCCGAGCCGGTGCTGCGTTCTACGTCAGCGGACGTGATCCACGTCGACGAGGTCGACGCGGACACCACGGCCGCCGATGGCACCCACGACGGTACGCAGGGCGCGCGCGGTGCGGCCGTTGCGGCCGATCACCTTGCCGAGGTCGTCGGGGTGAACCCGGACCTCGAGGACGCGCCCACGGCGCAGGTTGCGCGAGGCGACCTGCACATCGTCCGGGTTGTCGACGATGCCCTTCACGAGGTGCTCGAGAGCCTCCTCGAGCATGCTCAGGCCTCGGTCGACGCGGACTCGGCGGCAGCCTCGTCCTTCTTCTCAGCCTTCTTCTTCTGGGTGATGGCCTCACCCTTGCCCTCGTCCTCGCCGCCCAGGGCGTCGAACACCGGGCGCGTGGCCTTCGGCTCGGCCACGAGCAGCGGCGGCGGGGCGGGCTCGCCCTTGTGCTTCTGCCAGTCGCCGGTCAGCTTGAGGATGGCGAGAACCGGCTCGGTCGGCTGCGCGCCGACACCCAGCCAGTACTGCGCACGCTCGGAGTCGACCTCGATACGCGACGGGTTCTGCACCGGGTGGTACAGGCCGATCTCCTCGATGGCCCGGCCATCACGGCGGGTACGGGAGTCGGCGACGACAATGCGGTAGTGAGGCGAACGGATCTTGCCCAGACGCTTCAGCTTGATCTTGACTGCCACGGAAGTGGTGTCTCCTGGTCTTGACGTGGGTGGGCACGGCGAGATTGCCGCGTGGGGTTGCGGTACCCGAGTGCCCGATGGACGCGTCAGCCGGAGGAGAGAGGGGTCCTGTTCGACTGTCGAGTACAGCTGGCCATTCTGCCACACGCCGACGGGCGCCTCGACCCGGGCAGCGTGTGACCGGCCCGCGACTCGGTCGGGCCCGGCGCGGGCGTCGCCGTCGAGGTGGGCCGCTGCGCAACCCGGCACCCACGAGATGCCGCTGCGCCCTCCTGCTCCACCCCGGCGACACGACTCTCCCGCCGCTACGGAAGTTACCGGCTCAGCCCGCTGCGGCGCCGACCACCTCCGGAATACGGAACGGCTTCCCGCATCCCCCGCACACGATCGGTGCCTGGGCCAGGACCGACGGAACGACGCGGACGTTGCGCCCGCAGTCGCAGACCGCCTTCACGCGCACGCCTCCTCCGGAGGAGCCGTGCCGGGCGGCCGGGCCGCGGAAGCTGCGGGCCGTGTCCGAGGCGGTGGCGACCGTGTGTGCCTTGAGGGCGCGCTGCAGCCGCTCGATCGTCGGGCGGTAGCGGCGCTTCGCCTCGGGGTTGAGCGTGACCAGCGAGAAGCCGCTGCTGGGATGCGGTTCCTCGGGGTGGTCCAGGCCCAGCTCCTCGGCGATCGCGAGGAATCTGCGGTTGTGGTACCGGCCGGCGCGCGAGGTGTCACGGACTCCTCGGGCGGCGGCGATGCCGTGGACTGCTTCGTGGAGCAGTCGCTCGAAGGAGAGCTCGTGTCCGCAGGCGGACGACGACTCTCCGATCAGGGACTCTGGCGCGGCAAGATCGGGCAGTTCGGGGTGGTGCCGCTGAATGTCGGCCCACGCCCCTGCCAGCTCTGCGGCGAGAACAGGTGGTGTCGTGCTCACGTAATGACAACGAGCCGGGGTGCCCCTGTGTTCCTATTCCGGGGCATCCCAAATAATTTGCACGTACCCGTCAGTTGCCGCTGATGCGTCCTGACGAGGGCGGGTGCGCTGATCTGCGGAGAAGCTTCACAGCTCCTACCAATGCGGTACGTAGTAACGCGTACGCCCCGGCATGTAGACACTGTCCGCACGCCGGGGCACCTGTGGTCATCAGATGCGCAAGAGGCGTTTCGGTCCTTCTCGCGGCGGAACACACGGGCTCAGTAGGCGCGGGCCACTACATCGACGTTACCGGGTGCGCCGTCGACCCCGGGCACCGACCCGCCCTCCGCGACCAGACACCGTACGGTCATCACGTGCGCGGCCGGCCTCGATGCGTACGGGCACACCCTTGAGTCTCGTGGACCTTGGCCAGAACCGCGCCGTCGCCCTTGATGGCGAGCACGACGGCCCGGACGGGGGCGAGGCGGGCGGGACCCGCAACCCGCCGTCGTCGCCGTGCGACACGATCAGGCCACCCGCCATGCGAGTGGACGCCCCCCAGGAGCCGGCCGAGTACGACGTCCACGCCGAGGACGTTCACCATGAAGTCGGCGTAGACCTTCTCATGGACGTACGCGGCGCAGTCCCGTGCGTCCTCGTAGGCGGCGTGGGCCGTGTGCCCCTCCTGCCGGAGGAATTCGGTCGTACGGAGGAACACGCGCGGGCGCACCTCCCAACGGACCACGTTGGCCCACCGATTGATCAGCAGCGGCAGATCGCGGTAGCTCCGCACCCACCTGGCGAAGGGAAATCGGCCGTCCCGGGTGTGAGAACGGGTGCCTTCGCCATGGCGCGACGGTACGGGCCCAGGTTGCCGGAATGTGAAATCTCGCGGCGTACGCCGTTGGCGCGCAAACCGGACCCCGTAACCCCTGGACGCCACGACGAGCGCGGAGTTTCCTGGCATACGGGGGGAGTGCGAGCGCACTGCACGGGGGCGGACAAACGGGGCACAGGAGCAACTCTCGGCGATTGGGGCGCTTTCGATGACACCTACGCTCGTGCGGCAGCACCTACCTCACGCGGGGGCGGCGCCCCGGGTGGATCCGTGGGCACGCGCGCGTGACTGGGCGGAGATTCAGGAACGGATGCTCGTTCCGCTCTACGAGGCCGTTTACGAGCGACTCGAAGTGGGCTCCTCGACACGGCTGTTGGGGCTCGGCTGCGGGTCCGGCCTTGCTCTGCTGATGGCGACGTCGCGGGGTGCCGCGGTCACCGGTGTCGACACCGGCACGCCCGAGCGGCTGGCTCTCGCGCGGGAGCGTCTGCTGCCCGAGGCGTGGGGCACACGCACGCGCGGCGCGGCCCGGGTCGTCGACGGGTCTCCGCAGGAGGCCGTCCGCGCGGAGACGTCCGCGTACGACCTGGTGACCGCCTTCGAGCCCATCGGGTGCGTGGCCGGGGATTCCGAAGGGCTCGGTGCGGCGCTGGCGGCGGCGGCTCCGCTCGTCGGGCGCGGGGTTCCCGTGGTGCTCGCCGGATGGGGACCGCCCGAGCGGTGTGCCACGTCCTCGGTGCTTCGGGTCGCCACCAAACTGGCGGATCCGTTGCGCAGTACCGGGAGTTGGCGTCCGGCTCTCCGGGACGACCTGGAGGAGGTCGCCCAGCGGGCTGGGCTCCGGCCTGACGGGTCCGGACGGGTCGCCTGCCCCTTCGGGTACGCGGACGTGGACAACGCGGTACGGGGCCTGCTCTCCACCGGGCTCTTCGACGCGGCCGTCGCGGCCACGGACCAGGTTCAGGTCGACAAGGAACTCCGGGAGGCCCTTCACCCGTATCAGCGGCGGGACGGGACGGTGTGGATGCCGAACGTGTTCCGGTATCTGATCGCGCGTACGGTCTGAGTCCGGGAGTTTCACCGGCACTTGTGGGAACGCGCTGGGGGCGCCCTTCTTACCCGCTGCACGAACTCCGGGTACACACACAGCCGTTCGCGCAGTTCGAAGCCCGCCTCCGCCGACTGGTCG